>JAWWBL010000075.1:0-8298 GCA_033720975.1 Acidimicrobiia bacterium
GCGATCCCCAGCAGAATCACGAGCGGGTGGAGCTTCAGGGTCTGGCCGAAAATCAGGGGCATGATCACGTCACCTTCGAACTGCTGTACCGCCACCACCACGGCGAGAACGATGAGTGCATTCCCTAGCCCACCATTTACGAAGGTGACGGCCACCGCCAGGAGCCCACTGACAAATGCCCCCACCAACGGAATGTATGCGCCCAGGAACACCAGAATCGCCAGTGGAATAACTAAAGGTACATCTACGATCCATAGGGCGACGGCGATAAGGGTCGCGTCGAACAGCCCGACGAGGGCGATACCTCCCATGTACTGAGAGAGGGACCTTCTGGCCACAGAAAGCGCCTTCCGCGTCTTGGTGGCATGCTCGGTCGCTAGACGCCGGGTTAGGCCGTCTGCCAGCCGGGGTCCATCCTTGAGTAGAAAAAAGGTCACGACGAGTGCCAAGAAGACGCCGGTGATGAATTCCAGCGCTGCCGTCGCCCCACCGATGAGCGAATCCCCGCCCGTGCTCTGCAGCCAATCGACGATGCTCTCCCGGTAACTCTCCACCTCCTCGGGAGTCAGGTCCAGGGGACCGTCGATCAACCAGCCCTCCAAGGAGTCCCCTGCCCGACTGAGGTCGTTTCCAATGGTGTCGAAGCTGGCCACGAACTGTGGGATCACGAACAAGCCGATCAGGGTGAGGACACCCACTGCGCCGGCCACACTGAGAAAACTCGCCAGTCCTCTCGGAATGCGACGGCCGAGCCAGTTGGCAGGGCCCCAGAGCACCGCCGCAAGGAACAGAGCCAGAACTACCGAGAGAATGACCACGCTCACCGTTTGCAAAGCGCGGAACCCGAAAAAGACCACTGCCCCAATGACGATCAGACGCCATGAGATGGCACCCCAACGGGTCAGCCAGGCTGGTAAGTCTTGGATCTCCACCGTCTCCTCATCTCCGCATCTCCGCCCTATGGAACGTAATCAGCGGCCTCAGGGCGACGGACCTCCGAACTCCCAGCCCGCCACGGATGCCAGGAAGTGAGTCCTAGAGACCGCAACCATATCGTCGGCGCCAAAGGACTCTGCTGTGGGCACAGCGAAACCGGGCATTCCAGCCCCCGTGTAATCGCGGCTACCTGCAGCGGCTCCGGTTGCCGACCATCATTTCGATGTCGACGGGTGCGCATGGCTGCCTACTGGATTCGACCTGTGTCACCCGATGCTGGCCCATATCACCGATGAGTGCGGAGCGGATCCGAGCAAAGTCGACGAGCGCCGAGGACCCAGTGGCGGCCCTGGGACGAGAAAACCCCCTGTCACCAGGGGGTTCTCCCTTGTGGGCCCTGCAGGACTTGAACCTACGGCCTCTTGCGTGTCGAGCAAGCGCTCTACCAGGCTGAGCTAAGGGCCCGTTGATTGTCGAGGCGACGACCGGAATCGAACCGGTGTAACGGGTTTTGCAGACCCGCGCCTAACCACTCGGCCACGTCGCCAGTGGAGCCGATCACGACCGTCAGAGCGGAAGACGGGATTCGAACCCGCGACCTCAACCTTGGCAAGGTTGCGCTCTAGCCAACTGAGCTACTTCCGCGAGGAGCCGGAAGTGTAGTTCCCGGCAGGTGGGTACCCAAAGGGCCGGGTGTCGAATGTGCTCAGTCTGCGAAGTGCCTCGGCACGCAGAAGTTCGGGTTGTTACACGCGCGCAGCTCGGCATCGGCCACGATGATCCCGGATGTCTCGGTGACCGCCAACACTGTGGCTCTGCTCTGTCGACGGGCATCGTCGTACCACTCCGACCAATAGGAGTCGGCGTGAAAACTGATCAAATAGGTCCCCGGCACCGGGAAGTGTGCGGGATCGAGCACGAAGCGATACACGCCGTTGGCATCGGTGCCCTCCCCATCCAATGAGGCTCCTGTGGCTGCATTTGTCAGCCCGACGCTCACACGAAGGGGCGCACCGGTACGTGCGTCGGTCACCGTGCCGGTGACCACAGGGAAATGGCGAAGCAAGTCGATGTCACCAAGATCGACCATCTCACCCGCCGCGCCGACCACGAGCGTGGCCTCGGCGACTACGAAGGCATCGTCGTACCACTCGAGGTGGTAGTCATCGGCGAAGAAGCTGACCAGATAGGACCCCACCGGCACGCAGGTGGCGAACGTGGAATCAGGTAGGGAGGTGCCGTCACCATCCGAGAACATTCCGTCGGTCTGCTCGAAGCCGACACTGGTCACGCGATCCAACGGCGCCCGTGTCAGCTCGTCCACGACTCGACCCGAGATCGAGAATTGACCGTCCGGACACGCGATTGCTGTGGCGGGGCTACCCAAAGCGGTGACCGCCAAGAGGACAGCCGCCAGAGCGCCAAGTCCGATCAGACGCCGACCGTTCACACTCATTCCTCCTAGTGAGCGACTGCGATTCACCCTAACCGGAGAGTGAACTCTGGCAACCCTGAGTGGTGGCGTCATCTACCAGTCGATCCGAACCCGCCCTTTCCCCGTGTGGTTTCGCTCAACCAGTCCGACTCGACCCACTCGATGGATGGCATCTCCACGATGGCGAGCTGAGCGATCCGGTCACCACGCGAGAACCTGACCGTCTCGGAGCCATGGTTGATCAGCAGCACCTGAATCTCCCCTCGATAGCCCGGGTCGATGAGACCCGGAGCGTTGACGACTCCAATTCCGTGGCTCTTGGCGTGGCCACTTCGCGGCAGCACCAGACCGGCATACCCCTCCGGGATCGCCATAGCAAGGCCCGTCGGTGCGGCGGCCCTCTCCCCCGGCCCGAGCGTGACATCGATACGGCTGTGAAGATCAACCGCAGCGTCGCCGATATGAGCCTTCGTGGGCATCGGTAGATCGGAATCGAGTCTTTGGAAGGTAACCTGGATCACGTCAAGGGGCATCGGGCGGGATGACCGGACGACTGTAAGCGAGGCATCCCCATGATCGCCAAAAGACCAAGACATCCGCGGCGTCGCCGTGCCCGGTATTCGCTCATGGAGTCCCTCGGGTTCTACGAGGACACGATCACCTCGACCCCCGTCCGAGCTGGAACCGCGGCCGTGGTGCAGCACCCCAACCCGAACCCGGTGCGCGATCCGTTCGAAGGCTGGGTGCCAACGACGGTCGGGCGCCAACTCACATCAGAACGAGTTCGTTGGAGCCAAGTCATTGGGGTGATCCTCATGTGCGCGGGCATTGCTGGTATCGCCGCATGGCTCTATCTCCGGCCGAGTGAGGTAGCCGCGGAAGCGATCGCCGAAGTGCGCGCCAAAGCCGAAGCGCTCCAGCCGTCGTTGAATGCACTCGGAGCCGTGAACGACCGTTTGACATCAGGCGCGTTTGACTCCCAAATGGCAACTGATGTCCTGCTCGATGTCGACCGCAAGGCCCGGGAGCTGTTTCAGGCTTCAGCATCCCTGACCGGGGAGCCGGGTTCGCTACGCGCAGTTGCCGCCGATGCCGCCGACGATGCGATCACCGCTGCCCGGATTCTCGCCGACACCATGGCATACCGCGACGCTCTGGTTCCCGTCATCAGTGCTCCGCCCCTCGAAACCGATCCCCAACTCGTCGAGTTGGACGCAGCAGCGTTCGCATACGGGCAATGGAGGGTGCGATTCGATGCAGTCAGGGACTCTCTCCCAATTGGCGTCCTCGACGACGTGACCACGAGATTGGGGTTGGTCTCTGCGGAGCTCGGGTCGATCCAGAGCCGCTATCTGGACTCTTTACGCTCGGACGATGCCTTGGGGGCTGAGGCGGCCATCGCTGACCTCGCCATGCTTCTGGACGGTGTCGACCTCGAACTCAACGTCGGAATCGGCAAAAACCGAGAGAGCGTGGCGCAACGGATCACGGATTCGATTTCACTGATTGAATCACTACTCCGCTGACTCGAGCTCGGCCATCTCCTTCTCGAAATCGGCCGCGTCCTGAAAGTCTTTGTATACGGAGGCGAACCGCAAGTAGGCAACCTCGTCTAGGTCACGAAGGCGATCGAGCACCTCGTGGCCGATCTCTTCTGAGCTCACCTGTGGCCCAGTGGCCCTCAAGGCCGACTCGACGTCGGCCACCAAGGCCTGAACGTCGGAGCCGGAAACATCACGATCGGCCAGGGCTGCCGATAGCCCTGACGCGAGTTTGAGCGGCGAGAACGCCTCGAGACGACCGCTTCGCTTGCGCACCATCAGTTGCGGTTCCCGACGCTCGTACGTCGTGAACCGGTGCTCGCAGTTCTCGCACTCGCGTCGACGTCGTATCGCATCACCACCATTGGCTGGTCTGCTGTCAACCACACGAGTGTCTTCATTGCCGCATGCGGGGCAGCGCATCGCCCCAGCGTAAACGGATATGAGAACTCAGCCCTGTGGGATCAGCAGCTTCTGACCCGGGTGAATGACACTCGTCTCGAGTCCGCTGAGAACCCTGATGTCGTGGATTGTTGCCCTGATGTCGGAGTCTGCCGGGGCGTATAGACCGGCGATCGACCAAAGCGTGTCACCGCTCTCGACTACATACTCGGTTGGCGGCAGGCCAGGTTCATCGGCCTCGGCGGCCCCTCCGATCAGAAGGAAGACGGCGAAGATGGCAGCAATGAGAACAGACAGTCGGACGGAAAGCTGATTCTTCACCATCTCGATGGTCTCCCTCCTGATCGGGCCCGGCTCGCTCGTTCATCGCCGAACGTGTGTTCGACACTGTAGCGAACGTCTGTTCGATGTCAAGGGGGTCCTTCCGTCGAACAAGTGTTTGCTGTAGGCTGGCGAACACAAGTTCGAGGCGGAGTTAGGAGTCACCATGCTCACCGAGCGACAACAGCAGGTACTCGACTACATAAGGCAAACCGTGGAAGACCGCGGCTATCCCCCATCAGTGCGTGAGATCGGTGAGGCCGTAGGGCTCAGCTCTCCTTCCACCGTTCACTCGCATCTCAACTCCCTGGTGGCGGCCGGCGCGATCAAACGCGATCCCGCCAAGCCGAGGGCGATCATGGTTGTCGACGACAACGTGCCCGAGTCCGGCGACGACAGGCAGGTGCGCAACGTGCCCGTCCTGGGGCGGATCGCAGCGGGCACCCCGATCCTCGCCGCGGAGCAAGTCGACGAAGTGCTGCCCCTTCCCACCGAATTGGTCGGCGAAGGGCCGGTGTTCCTCCTCGAGGTCAAAGGTGACTCGATGATCGGCGCCGGGATCCACGAGGGCGACCTTGTTGCGGTGAAAAGCCAGCCCGATGCGAACGATGGCGAGATCGTTGCCGCTTTGATAGACGGTGAGGAAGCCACGGTGAAACGGCTTCGGCGCCAGGACGGGAAGGTGGTTCTAATCTCGGAGAACCCCGACTACTCGCCTATGGAGTTCACCGAGGGTGTGGATCTGATCGGGAAAGTCGTCAGCGTTCTCCGACGCTACCCCTGAACGAGTACTCCGCCGGGCCCTTCAACCAAGCCACGCCGTCACGGAAGGTCACAACCCCGGTTCCTCCGGGAACCTGGACACTGACCGGACTCTCGAGTCCGTCGGTCTTAGAAGCCACGAAAGCCGCTGCGACCATCCCTGTCCCGCATGCCATGGTCTCGCCCACTCCGCGCTCCCAGACCCTCATCTTCACTCCGTCGGATGTGACGGTGATGAATTCCACATTGGTCCCACCGTCGAACTCGGCTTGAACCTTGCTCCCTTCGCCGGCGACATCGACTGCTGCGGGATCGTCGACTATGACGACCGCATGCGGATTGCCCACGTCGACCAGGTGATACCGCTCCCCTTCCAGGGTGCGGTGGCCAGTCACCGAGGGACGCGCCAGTTCCACCTCGACTCCATCCTCGAGAACACGCACCCGCCGTGTGCCAACGGGAGTCTGAACGACGAAATTGCGGTCTCTAGACCACCCTTTGTCATAGGCGTAGCGGGCAACACAGCGAAGCCCGTTTCCGCACATCTCGGCTGGCGACCCGTCGGCGTTCCAGTACTCCATACGGACCGGCTCGAGGTTGGTCACTACGAGCACGCCGTCCGCCCCCACCCCGAAGCGGCGGTCGCAGAGTTCAGATATCTCCTCCACTTTGAGGCTAAGTGGGCCCTCCAGCACCACGAAGTCGTTGCCAAGGCCCTGCATCTTGATGAACTGGAAAACCCTCACCCGATCGCCTCCAATGCTCTGTGAGCCCGGTCAGCCGCGTCGTCCAACCAGGGTATCCACCGAATGCGGGGATCTCGTTGAAACCAGGTTCGCTGCCTCCTCGCTAGCTTCTTCGTCTTCCTGGCTGCCTCCTCGAACGCCTCCTCCTCTGTGACCTCTCCGGCCAGGTAGGAGAGCACCTGGCGATAGCCCACGGCTCTGCGGGCGGTGCGCCCCAATCGTCCTCTCAATCTCTGTACCTCCTCGACCAATCCACCGGAACGCATCATCCGCAAGCGAACGTCGATCCTGTGGTCCAGCAGCTCCCCGGGGTCGAGCCCGATGGCCGTGAACTCCATTTCGGGGACATAGCGACGCAACTCATCGGCCTCAGCCGATGCCGCCCGGGCGGTTGGAGTCTCCCCAGTCAGACGGAAGATCTCGAGCGCCCTGAGGACCCGCCGGGAGTTGGCCATGTCGACATGGGCGGCAGCCTCAGGATCGGTCTGAAGCAACTCGGCAGCTAGCTCTTCAGGTTCAGTGTTCTCCAACTCGGAGCGCAGCCGAGGATCGGTGGGAGCGAAGCTCATTGGGTCGACCAGAGCGCGAAAGTGGAGACCAGAGCCACCCGATATCACGATCGGTCGCTCCGCGTCATCAAGGATGCGCCGTCCCATACGTCGGTATTCGGCAACGGTGAACTCGGCTTCCGGATCGACGACATCGATCATGTGGTGGGTTATCCCTTTGCGCTCGAGGAGAGTGGGCTTGGCGGTGCCGACGTCCATGCCCCGATAGACCTGCATCGAGTCGACCGAGATCACATCGGCGCCGAGGTTGGCGGCGATCTCGATGGCCGTCTCGGTCTTGCCCGATGCAGTCGGGCCGAGAACGGCTACGACTCTGCTCAGGCCGGGCTCCCAACCAGGTGATGCAACGCTGCTTCCTCGACCACGACATCCAGGAAAGTCCCCGCCGGATACTCGCCGGCGACGTGCACCACCTTCCCGGTACGGGTCCGTGTGGTGGCCACCTCGGGGTTCTTCTTGGACGGACCCTCGGAAAGCACTTCCACGGCCGAGCCGACAAGCTCGCAGTTGAGCTCGTGAGAAATGCGGTTCTGAACCTCGACGAGGCGCGCGAAGCGCTCCTGGATCGCTTCTTGGGGTACGAAGTCATCGGTCCTGCTAGCGGCGGCAGTTCCAGGCCGGGGTGAGAATATGAACATGAACGCCTGGTTGAAGCGCGCTTCCTCGACCACTTCCATGGTCATCTCGAAGTCTTCATCGGTTTCGCCGGGGAAGCCGACGATGATGTCAGTCGAGACGGCCAATCCCGGAATCATCTCGCGTGCCATCCCCAGCCGCTTCATGAACTTGACACGGTTGTATCCGCGGTGCATTTCCCGGAGGACCTTGTCCGAGCCTGACTGGAGAGGAAAATGCAGCTGTTCGCAGACAGCGTCGGTCTCGGCCATTGCCAGTGCCACGTCCTCCCGGAAGTCGTTTGGATGCGGACTGGTGAATCGGACACGCTCCACGCCCTCTACTCCCCCGACTCGTCGGAGAAGATCACCAAAGATGGGCCGCCTCCGCCCGTCGATGGCTAGATCGCGGCCGTAGGTGTCGACGTTCTGGCCAAGGAGAGTGACCTCGACCACACCGTCGGCCGCCAGTCGCTCGACTTCGCGAACTATGTCACCGGGACGGCGGGACACCTCCACACCTCGAACCGACGGCACGATGCAGAAAGTGCAGGTGTTGTTACAGCCAACCTGAATCGTGACCCACGCCGAGTGCTCGAGCTCACGACGCGACGGCAGCGAAGAAGGCATGGCTTGTAGCTCGTCGACCACCTCGGTGATGGGTCCCCAGTTCTCGGCGTGGTCCATCAAGTCCAGGACCCGATCGAGGTTGTGGGTCCCCATCACGACATCGACCCACGGGGCCTTCTCCCTCACCAGCTCACGGTCTTTCTGAGCGGCGCATCCACCCACGACGAGGACCATCCCCGGGTTCCGGTCCTTGACCGCCTTCAGCTGACCCAAGTTCCCGTACAAGCGGTTGTCGGCGTTCTCCCGAATGGTGCAAGTGTTGATGTAGACCACGTCTGCCGTCTCGTACGAATCGGTCGAGGTCATTCCATCCCGCTCGAAAAGCCCCGCGATCCGCTCAGA
>JAWWBL010000076.1:0-8076 GCA_033720975.1 Acidimicrobiia bacterium
TCTCCTTGCCGAGTAGCTCGGCGAACATCGCAGCCATCTCAGCTCCTTTGGCGAGGGTGTGGCCGTGACCGCGGTGGGTGCTGGTGATGTAATCCGTCGGCCGAAGGACAGAGCACGCTCCGGCCGCCACCCCCTCCTGGCCGATCGAGAGGTGGACGAATCCGGGAAGCCGTCCCGCCAGGAACATTCGCTCCGTGGCTTCCTCGAAGGCTCGTATCCGCTTCATCATGCGGAGAAGCTGCATCGACTGGATGTCGAGACTCACCATGGCCGCGGGGATCATAAGCGGGGCCTCGTTCGCAGCGCCCAACGGCACTCGCACCAATGAGGAGCCCGAGGAGGGCTTTAGAAGCCGGTGAACGCCTGCTCCGACAGGTCGGAGAGGCTGCTCTTCATGATTCCCTTGGACGAGATCGTGTACACGCTGTCACCGATCACAACGGAACGGCGGATCTGACCGCGCCAATCCCACTCATCGGTCGAGGGATGGGACACGCGACGCAACTCGCGAAGATCGCCTTCAGAGTCGACTTCCAGCGCAAGCGCACCTATGAACGCAGATTCCTTCTCCGAGTCCCACCAGTACTGCTGGATCGGGATCATCACCAGGCCGGTTGGCTCCCAGTAAAGGAAGGCATGGTGGTCGTACTCCGCCTCGGAGTTCGACCCCTCGGCAAGCGTCACCTTGTCGATACGAGTCGGATCTGATGGATCGCTCACATCGAAGACCGAGATCTGAGTCCCCTGGACCCGCCCGGTGTCAGTCGCGTCCTGGCCCACTCCGAGCAGCAGGCCGTCGCCAAGCGGATGGAGATAGGCCGAGTAGCCGGGGATCTTCAGCTCGCCGACCACCTCGGGCTTGGTCGGATCGGACAGGTCGACGGTGTACAGAGGGTCGGTCTGGCGGAAGGTGACGACATATCCGACGTCTCCCATGAACCTCACCGAGTAGATCTGCTCGGTCTTGCCCAACCCGTCGACGAAACCGACCTGGCCGAGCTTGGCTCCCCGCTGCTCCAGGACCGTGATCATCGACTCCGATTCGCCGCCGTCCCCCCACCACACAGGCTGAGATGTCGACGCCACCCGGAGCCTGCCCTCGTGCTCGTCCATGGCGAACTGGTTGAGCAGATAACCCGAGATCCGGCCACTCCCCAGATAGGCGGTCCTCGAAGGACCACTGATGTCGAACTTGTGGATGTCTGTGGTCACTTGCTCGGGCTCGGCGCCATCGGCCTGACGACCCCAGCGCCACGCGTTCCAGTTCTGGGTCGCGACGTAGAGGTTGTCCTTCGATGCGTAGACGGTGTCCCCGTTGGCGAGGACGCCGGTCGAATCCACCACGTCCAGGCCGGCGGCTATGTCGATCGTCACCACCGACAGCATGTTGAGACCCGAGAACTCCTCAGGGTGTGCCGCCCGAGAGCAGTCGAAGAGGATCCCCTCGTCCACCATGTCACCCTCAGCGTCGGTGACGAGGTAGTAAGGGATCCAATTGTCGGCTGTCGAGTTGCGGATTATCTCCTTGTTGCGCTCAATCGCCTCGCGCTCTGCCTTGAGACCCGAGCCCTCCGGGAAAGACCATTGGAACCCAACCGGCCCCGACGCCAGCACCAGGCGAATCGAATCACCAACCATCCGTCCGGAGACGAACTGTCCGTCGACGGTGAGCGTCCTCACGATCTCCGCCTCGCCGCTGATGTCGACCTCGATCACCTGCATGGTTGGTGTCTGGAAGATGGGGGCGATGTCCGAGTCGGATTCAACTGCCGGCATTGGAACGGGGTGGCCCCACGCGGAGCCAAACATGAGAACCGTGTCACCGGAGAGGAAGATGCTCTGAATGCCCAGATTGCCAATGTGCAGTCTGCTCTCAACCACCGGCTCGTCGCCGGTGACGTCGATTACGACTAGCACGCCCTCGGTGAGAGCCACGATCCGCTCACCGTCGGTTTTGACCATGTCCGGCTCGTCGACACCGGCGACCTGGACGTTGGTGCCGGAGAAACCGCCGTCGCCGGCAGGTGCGGCCAAGGCTGCTGACACCTCTTCAAACGCCATGTCAAGACCAGATCGGGCGCCCCACCATGGCCCATACCAGGGGCTCTCCAGCCCGTAGGGCCCGACCAATTCCAGGGCGTGAGGGATCACGTAGTCGAGAAACGGGTCGCAGTGCTCAAACCTGACCAGCAGATGCTCTGCCCCGCTCGCCCACGGTTCGGCACGCAAGGTCGAGCCGGGACGCGTGGTCGTTGTGGACTCGGGTCGGAGCGTCGTGCCCGGTGTGGAATCCGTGTCACACGCCGCAAACAGCATTGCCAGAGCGGCCATCAGTCCAAAGACACGTATCGGACCGGACTTCATCCTGCTCCTCCAGATCGAGTTCACGCGCCTTAGATGATCTGAGGTGCCCGGGCGGTTCCCTCGATCGTCCCGATGGGTCGCAGGATCGGCTCAGGTCGCCATAGAGTCCGCTCATGCTGGAGACGCACGTCACCGACTGGCTGCATCTGGGGATCCGCTGGCTGCACGTGGTCGCCGGTGTGGTCTGGATAGGGACGTCCTTCTACTTCGTCTGGCTGAACAACCACGTGCGCCGAGTCGACGATCCACTACCCGGGAGCGACGCCGAGCTGTGGGCGGTCCACGGAGGAGGCTTCTATCGGGTGCTCAAATACGACCGCCCGCCGGCGCTGCCTGACACCCTTCACTGGTTCAAGTGGGAGGCGTACACCACCTGGCTCAGCGGCTTCTCCCTCCTGATCCTCGTCTTCTACCTCGACGCCGAGCTCTTCCTCATCGATCGGGCCAAGGCAGACCTGACCTCCCTCGAAGCAGCGCTGATTGGAATCGGTGTCCTAGTCATCGGGTGGCTCGTGTACGACCTGATCAGCAAGTCGGCGCTCCTCAACATGCCTCTCGCCTACCCGTTGGTTTCACTGGTTCTGGTCACCGGTGTGGCCATCGCCCTTTCCGCGGTCTTCTCGGACCGCGCCGCCTACATCCATGTGGGTGCCCTGTTGGGCACGCTCATGGCCGGCAACGTCTTCTTCATCATCATCCCGGCGCAGCGGGAGCTCGTCTCGGCAATGGAAGAACACCGAGAGCCCGACCTCGATCTGGGAAAACACGCCGCCCAGAGGTCACTGCACAACAACTACATGACACTGCCGGTTCTTTTCATCATGGTGAGCTCCCACTTCCCGTTCACCTACGGCCACGAGTGGGGTTGGGCGATCCTCGGCGGGTTGATAGTGGTGGGAGCCGCGGTGAGGCATTGGTTCAATCTTCGCGGCCAGGGACACCGCAACGCCTGGCTGATGCCAATCGCTGCCCTGGGGCTGATCGTGCTCGCAGTCGTCACAGTCCCGTCTTCTGCCGAAACGGCTTCCCCGGACGTCGCCTTCGAGGACGGCGTCGCAATCGTGCAGGCCCGTTGTCAGGCATGCCACTCGGCCTCACCGACCCAACCCGGGTTCACGTCGCCACCAAAGGGGATCGTGTTCGACACAACCGACGACATGACCGGCCAGGCTTCGCTGATTCGGGCGATGGCGGTCGACACAGAGACGATGCCTTTGGGCAATCTGACTGGTATGACACCGGAGGAGCGGATCGCACTGCGGGCCTGGCTGGATGCCTACACCGACGGCTGATTTAGAACCGCCCGGCTTCGCGACGCCTCGTACTCCTCGATTGCTCGCCGTCTGGCCTCTGCGTGGTCGACCAGCGGAAATGGGTAGGTCACGCCCAGCTCAACTCCGGCCGAAGCGAGCTCTGCTGGATCGGCCTGCCAGGGAGCGTGAATCGACTCATCGGTCAGAGAGGCGATCTCCGGCACCCAACGCCTGACGTACCGGCCACCAGGGTCGTGCCGCCGAGACTGTGCCACCGGGTTGAAAACACGGAAATAGGGAGCGGCGTCATAGCCGGTTCCTGCCACCCATTGCCAGTTGCCGACGTTCTGAGCGACGTCGGCGTCGAGGAGCTGATGTCGGAACCATCGCTCCCCAACCCGCCAATCGATGAGGAGGTCCTTGACCAGGAAACTGGCAGTGATCATCCGCACACGGTTGGGCATCCACCCCTCCTCGAGGAGCTGGCGCATGCCCGCATCGACGATTGGAAAGCCGGTACGGCCCTGCTGCCACGCACTCAAATCAGACTGGTCCGTAGACCAGCGAATCGACCGGTACTCGGGACGGAGGCTGTCCTTCACCGACTGGGGGTTGACGACGAGGGTCTGGGCAAAGAAGTCGCGCCAAGCGAGCTGTCTGAGGAATTCATCCGCACCGGTCCCTGAGGCTCGACGTGCCACATCTGCCGGGCTCAGCCATCCGTACTTGATCGCTATCGAGAGGCGGCTGGATCCGTCCCCGTCGAGGTGGTCCCTCCCCCCCTCGTAGCTGTCGATTCGCCCCAGAAAGGAGTCGAGCAAGTCGTGAGCAGCCTCCTCGCCGACGTTCGCCTGGTCGTTCTCGGGAAGACCGGCCCCGGGGTCGTCCCACACCTCGGATTCCAAAGCCGAGCTGGGCGCAGGAAGAGGTCGCTCTCGCCATTGCCGGTAGTAGGGGGTGAACACCTTGTAGAAGTCGCCGGACGAGGTCAGGAGCGACCCGGGTGGATGGATGTAGGTGCCTTCGTGTGTCACCAGGCTGGTGACGGACCCGACGGCATCGTCCCGGGCCACACCGGACGGGCTGACCTCCCGGTTGATGTGGACGCTTCGAGCCCCCGTTTCCGACACAAGGCGTGGCAGGACCGAGCGGGGGTCGCCGTATTCGACGCGAAGTCTTCCCCCCAACGCGGAAAGCTGGCCGTCGAGGTCATGCAATCCTCCCACCAGATATGCCTTCCTTCGCCGGCTCGCTGGTTTGTAGAGACGGGGATCGATCACGAACAACGCCACTACATCATCTGTCTCTGTGGCGGCCGCCCACGCCGGGTTGTCATGCAGGCGGGCATCGCGCCGGAACCAGACGATCTCGGTGGCCATCTCGCTCCTAAGAGTGGTCGGCAGGGCCCGTCACCCAGTCGTCGACCGCAGTCCACAACTCGAAGAGCCACCGGGCCCGATCGTCGGGGTCGTCGGGGATCTGAGACCGGTCAACGCGTGCGAAGTGGACGTCGATGGTGGAGCCGACCAGACCCCCATCCCAGATATCGGCGACCCGCGCAAAACCCTCGAGACCCCGGTGCATCAGAACCACGACGTCGGCACTCGATGCCTCTAACAGAGCAAGGGTCCCGCCCGGCCTGGGAGGAAGGACGCGGCGATAGGTACTTGCTATCTCGGCCAACGGTCCCGGGTTGGTCTGCAACCTCTCCACATAGCGGATCCGCTTCTCCTCACTGAACCTGGTCCCCTCCGGGTAAATGAGAACACCCTCGTCGGGGCCTAGGTCGGAGGCGAGAGTCGAAATCGCTTCGATCTCGGCCGACGGGTCATCCGATCGACGATCCACGAAGTAATTGGGAAGCCGATGACCCCCGATGTCGAGCGCTGGGTCGAGCAGAAGCTCTCGTTTCAGGACGTATCTGAGCCTGATGCGGAAGGGCCGGACAACGTATGCCGCCGGAAGCATGGTGTCGATCATCGAGGCGTGACGCGAAAGAAGGAGAATCGGCCCGGGTGGCACCGACTCGGAACCGGTGACGACGAACGAAAGCCCGAAGAACAGGCGAAGCGCCGCCAGGTTCCAGCCGGTCCAGAGACGCTGCAAGGTGAACGTGGCTTCGACCGAAAACCGTTTGCCGGCCATACCAACAAGACCCACGGTTATTAGTGCCCAGGCCTCCCCCAAAAGATAGACCCACCCAAAGCCGAGGAGCCTCACGGCCATGAAGGGCCTCTGGTCCCGGCTCCACCTGATGAGGTCGACGACAAGCGCCACCACAATCAAGAGCGGCATCAGCACCGAGACGACCACCAGCGTCACGAAGACCGCCGGCACCGTGACCAGCCTCCTGACCGGCGTGCTGTCGACGATCACCGCGCTGACACCACCGCGGTCATGCCACTCGGGCCTCGTGGCGAAAGAGACCATCGGGGATGGGGGCGCCGCACCGCTCCAGTGCCAGCTTCCAGCTCGGCGAGTAACCAATCGCCCATCTGAGGGTCGATACGAATGAGCGACCGACGGCGATCGCTCCTGGCTTCGGGACCAGGCCGAGCGCGTTGAGGAGCCGTGCCGGGATAGTCGCTACCGCCGCCTCGAACAGAATGCGATAGCCAATGCGCAATCCCCCTGCGAGTGGAGGGTCCGTCAGGAAGGTCACCGCGTCTTCCATCTCCGGAGACCGGGCAATGTCAGGGTGGCTTCCGATCCAGGTGGCGAGCCCGCGCCGGGTTAAGGGCATCGGATCTGCCCCAAGCAATGCTCCAACCCGGTTTTGCTCGCGGACGAAGCGGTTCTGGTCGTCCGCAGTGAGCGCGATTCCTCCGTAGGTGACATGGGCGGTGAGGAACGAATCGGTCAGTGCATTGTGAACCCAGGCGGATAAGACGGGATCGGCGGCGTCATAGCCGACCCCGCGACTCGAGGTGCCGGTTACCACACGATGCGCGCGTTGGACCCGGCGCACGGCGGCCTCGACCTCGGGGACCGCTCCGTACGTTGTGGCAGTGACATAGGAGGAAGTCCTCGAGAGCCTGCCCATCGGATCATCCCTGTACAGGGAGTGATCCCCCACGCCTGCAGCTACCTCCGGGTGGGCTGCCTGAATCAGCAGACCGCGTATCCCGCCGACAAATGCCGCTACATCGCCGATCACCGGCCATGAGACCGAACCCGGCCCCATGAGGCCGGAATCGCCACGATGCTCCAGGGTCGCGGCGAGAGGGTAGGGCGCGTGCGCAAATGGGGACGTCGCCGACACCATTACTCGATCTCTGACTGCTTCCAACAGGCGTTTCGCGGCCGTCATAAGTCTGTCACCACGGCGACAACGTCACCGGCGCTCACCGGGACTCCGCCAGCCACTTCGCGGGTCAAGGCGAAACCGGACAGATCGTCGGTCCACGTGAATGCCGACACGCCGGGGTCGTGGCCGAGGACACCGCCGGAGACCGCTTCTCCCGCGGCGTTTATCACCCAAAGCTGGTAGGTCCGGGTCTCCTCGAGCACAGGGAGGCCATCCGCAGGGATGACATAGCCCAATCCTGCCGATGTCAACACGACCTGGGCAACGTGGACATCGTCCACGGTGAAGCTTGCGACGATCGAATCGGGCTCGGCGGCGGCAGCCGCAGCCGCCGCAACCAAAGGATCGGCGGATGAACTGCCACCGGTCAGCCACAGGCCGCCGCTCACAACCACGGCCACAGCGGCTGCCGCGGCCAGAGGCTTGACCCACCACTGCCGCCGGGTCTCCATCCGAACAGGACTCTCCGGTTCGATCTCCCGGACAATCTGATCCCAAACGTGGTTGGGGGGCGCGGAGTCTTCTACGAAGGCGGCTGTCGTGGTCAAAGCAGCGGCGAGCTTGAACTCACACTCGTCACAGCCTTCGAGGTGCGACTCCACCCAACGCTCCTCGTCTGCCTCCAGGGCGTGTAGGGCGTAGAGCTCGATCATCTCTGCGACTGCCTCGTGGATCACTGTGACACTGTCCCGGCGAGCGACGCGCTGAGCTTTTTCATACCGGCCCGGATCCTGCTCTTCACGGTGCCTTCCGGAGCGCCGAGCCTGGCAGCGACCTCGACGTAGCTGAGCCCGCCGAAGTACGCCAGGGTTATTGCCTCTCGCTCGGCCTCGGCAAGCTCGCTCAGCGCATTTCGTACCTTCTCCGAGAGTGATCGGGTCCACACTTCCTCGTCGATACTTGGCGACACATCGCGAGGAACGCGTTCCTCGCGCCTTGATCGGGCTTCCTCGGACCGGATCACATCAACCGAGCGGCGGTGGGCCAAGGTCACCAGGAAGGTTCTCAGTGTCCCTCGACGCTGATCGAATCGACCAGGCTCGTTCCAGAAGCGGACGAACACCTCCTGAACGACGTCGTCGGCGAGGCCTTCGTCTCGCAGAACCCGCATCGCCATCGACCTCACCGCGCCGCCGAAACGCTGAAAGACCA
>JAWWBL010000077.1:0-7989 GCA_033720975.1 Acidimicrobiia bacterium
GGGGCTATGGACGATCTGGCAAGTGTTGGCGTTGCACCCCAGATAGAGCGTCTCGGCATACACGGGTAGGAACTCCATTATGTGATAGAAGCCGAAACCGTTGTTGGGGTCGAATTCGAGCCTGGGCACCGCCCCGAATCGTGGCGAGGTGAGGATGTCGTCCGTGAAAAGCGGGCCGGTGTGGGCGCCGCCATATGCCTTCCAGCCTTCGAGGCAGGTGACCATCTGCTCTCTGTTGGTAATCCCACCGGCAGGTGTGCACTCGCCTGAGGGGGTCTCCCCGACAACCGCGGCATTGAGGTATGCCCAGAGCGGAGAGTGATCTACGTCGTCGGGGTAGGCGGGGTTCACCCGGACGCAGGACGTCGACAAGGTCTGCCCCAGTGGATAGGCCTCATCGGCCTCACCGGTCTTGCACAGCAGTCTTCCCTCCAGGGGAGGCTGGGAGATGCTGCCCAACAGCCCGGTCTTCAATGCGCCCGCCGCATTTCCGGTCCACACCTCAACCTGGTCAACCGGGTTGGTTATCAACGCGCAGTTGAGTTGATCGTTGACCGTTCCGGGGGTCTTTCCCTTCGGTTCAAGCGGATGGTCGGTGCCGGTGACGACATTCGTTGCGATCCGGGTCGTGTGGAAACCCGAGCAGATACGCGGAGTCCCGTAGGTCTCGTTGCCATAGGTGTAGAGGCTCAGCTTGCCGAAGTTGCCCTGGTCGGCGGTGTTGCACGGGTCGATGTCCAAAACAAGGGCTGCTTGGGCGAAGAAACAGGCAGAAGTGTTACCGGCCCCGCTGGGGCCGACGGCGAACGGCCAGACACCGCCGATTATGTCAAAGTCGACCTTGGCCTCGGCGCCGGCACCGACTGGTAGCTCGGCGAACCCGATCACCCCGGCGAACGCTGCGTCTACCTCGCTCTTCGGCAACACCACTCTCGATCGCTGGAAGTTGGCAGTGAACGAGATGCAGTCGCTTATGAAGGACTGTTGGGAATACTCGGCGGGCTTGGAAGCGTCGATGCAGGCGTCCCAGTCGGCGTCGGTGAAGTAGCCGGGCAGTGACCCATCGATCACTTCGATCGCCTCCTCGGCCCCGCGACATGCGGCGATGTCGTCGGTGAAGATCAGAACGGCACAATCCGGATGTGAGGTGGGCGGGTTGGTGCGTGCGAATTGAACCGCGGCCAGGGCGCCGAAATCCGCAGCCGACTGATGTTGGCGTCGCTCGTTGAACTTGAGGCCCGAGTCGACGGCGAGCGCGGCGAAGCCGAAGATCACCATCGTAGAGAGGGCTATCAGGATCGCCGATGCGCCTCGATCCTGGCCGCGAAGTGCTGGGAACAACCCCCGCCTCATGGGCAGGCCTGAGAGCCGGCGGTCCAGGTTGGAGGCTGTTCGATCCGCGTTTCGACCGTCGCCTCCAGTGTCGTTATACCCGCGAAGAAGAAATCGATGAGCCCGGTGAGAGTGTCATGTGGTGTCGACACGCTCACGATCACGCCGTCTCCCACCTCGGGCGTGGCGTCGTCGGTGGTCCAGGTGATGACCGTGTTCGGGTCCGAGCCGACGAGATCCATCCGGTTGCAAGCCTCGGCGGCGATCGCGGCGTTGCCCGTATCCGGTGTGTTGACCGCGGTGATGCGCGCCGCCTCGCGGGCACCCTGTTTGACGTCGAGGTTGGTGGCCAGAGTCCAGCTGAACTCGACGATGCCGATGACAAGGAGTATCAGCATCGGGGCGATCATGGCGAACTCGACCAAGTTCGCTCCGCGCTCGGTCTTTCGTAGACGTCTGATCATGGGCCGACCTCCGGGCTGGGAAGGAAGCCGGCGACCTGGAGACTGGTGCCCGGGAATGGCCGGTTTCCCATGCATTGATGGAACCTGGACTGCATAGAAGTTGTTATCGGTCTGGGGAGGGCCAGGCTAAACCCCCAACTACGGAAAGTGAAGAGAAAATACGGAGCGTGGTCGCAGGGCTTGGGGCTTGGGTTATACCCTCCGGGAGGTGAGATACCACTCGACACTAGGAGCCTCTCCGGCAGCTGACTTCAGGACCGCGATGCTGAAGGGTCTGGCACCGGATGGCGGTCTTTACGTCCCGTCCGAGATCCCGGCGCTACCCGCCGGTTGGGAGGGATGGTCCTATGCGGAGGCGGTCTCGGGTTCCCTGGAGTTGTTTGGTGCTGTCGACGTCTCACCTTTGGCCGCTGAAGCCGCCGGCACCTTCACCAATCCCGACATCGCACCGATCTCAGAGGTGGGCGATCGGCTGGTACTGGAGCTGTTCTGGGGCCCGACGCTCTCGTTCAAAGACCACGCCCTTCAGGTCGTCACCCGCATCCTCGACCGTGAAGTCGATGAGGGCCTGATACTCGTGGCGACCTCGGGAGACACCGGCTCGGCGGCAATCGAGGCGTGCCGGGGCCGCGACCACCTGCGCGTCGTGGTGTTGTTCCCCGATGGGATGGTCTCGGAGTTCCAGCGACGCCAGATGACGACAGTCGCGGAGTCGAATGTGACGGCCGTTGCGGTGCGTGGCAATTTCGACGACTGCCAGGCATTGGTGAAGTCTGCGTTTTCGTCCCACCCAGCGCTACTGGCTCTCAATTCGATCAACTGGGCCCGGATCGCCGCCCAGGTGGGGTACTACCTGTATGCAGCAGCAGTCATCGGTGAGCCCTTCGACGTAGTGGTCCCGACGGGAAATTTCGGGAACGCGTACTCCTGTTGGACCGCAAAGCAAATGGGCGCGCCGATCGAAATCATCACCCTCGCCAACAACGCCAACCACTTCCTCACGGATCGGGTCAGGGGCCTGGATCCTGATCCCACCGGTGTAACGGCCACGTTGGCCCCCGCCATGGACATACAGGTGCCATCCAACCTGGAGCGCTTCGAGGGTGACATCACGGCTGAGTTTCAGGCGGGTTGGTCGACCGATGATCAGATACGAGAGACGATTCGACTCGTCGAGGCGCATCATGGCTACGCCCTCGATCCCCACACGGCGACCGCCTGGCGGGCAGGAGCCGAGACCAAATCCGATCGCCCCCAACTGGTCGTAGCCACCGCCCATCCGTCGAAGTTCGACCGGTCAATAAGACCGCCTGCCCGGTTCCTCCAACTGTTCGAGAAGCCCGAGCGGATGGCGAGAATCGACCCCCGGCCTTCAGACCTGGAGGCGTTCATCCGATAACGAGCCGTCGAGGCGCTTTGCGCTAGGAATGCGAGCGGCTACGATGTGATCAGCTGCCAGACCAATCGGACATGGCAGCCATCCACCCGCAGCACCGGCCATCGGCGTGCCCCTGCGTGCCATCGGTTCGGAGCCGCGGCTCAACGATCAGTCCGATTACTCCCAATAGGGACGATTTTCGAAGGACCCTATGACCACACGAGCTCAACTCCAGAGCAAGTCAATCAGCGAACTCAGAGAGGTGGCAAAGGCCGCCGGAATAGAGACCGATGGGCTCCAGAAGTCCAAGTTGATCTCCGCATTGATGGAGGCCGGCGAGATTGCCGAAGCTGCTCCCGCAGAAGGCATGGATCTCCCCAAGGCCACTCCGCGCGCTGAGAAGCCCGAGAAGGACGGCAGCGCCAAGGCGTCCCAGGACGGCGGAGACCGTTCCGAGGAACGGAGCCAAGGTCAGCGGAACCGAAATAGGCAGCGTCGTCGCCGTGATGAGGAGCAAATCCCCGAAAGCGAGCTGGAGGTGCGCGAGGGGTTGCTCGACATACTTCCCGAGGGCTATGGGTTCCTGAGAGTCACCGGGTACACGTCCGGCGAGAAGGACGTCTACGTATCCGCCAATCAGGTGCGCAAGTTCCGTCTACGCAAGGGCGACATCGTGTCCGGTCCGATTCGACCGCCACGTTCCAAGGAGAAGTTCCCGGCCGTCGTGCGTATTGCCAGTGTGAACGGTGTCGAGCCCGACGAGGCAATGAAGCGGCCCAAGTTCGAGAAGCTCACTCCGCTGTTTCCCGATGAGCGGCTCCGACTCGAGGTCGAGGGCAAGTCCAACAACATCCTCACCAGGATCATCGACCTGATCGCTCCCATCGGAAAGGGTCAGCGCGGGTTGATCGTGTCTCCGCCGAAGGCAGGAAAGACAACGGTCCTCCAGGAGATCGCCCAGTCGATCACGGCGAACAACCCTGAGTGCTATCTCATGGTCGTCCTAGTCGACGAGCGTCCCGAAGAGGTCACCGACATGCAGAGGACCGTCAAAGGCGAGGTCATCTACTCGACCTTCGACCGGCCTGCGGAGGAGCACACCCAGGTGTCCGAGCTCGCCATCGAGAGGGCCAAGCGATTGGTTGAGATGGGGACCGACGTCGTCATCGTCCTCGACTCCATCACCCGGCTGGCGAGAGCTCACAACCTCGCCACGCCCGCCTCAGGGCGAATCCTTTCTGGTGGTGTCGACTCCCAGGCCTTGTACCCCCCCAAGCGCTTCTTCGGAGCAGCACGCAACATCGAGGAGGGCGGATCCCTCACGATCATGGCAACGGCTCTCATAGAGACCGGCTCCAAGATGGATGAGGTCATCTTCGAGGAGTTCAAGGGGACCGGAAACATGGAGCTCCGCCTCGACCGCAAGCTCGCCGACAAGCGCATTTACCCGGCGGTCGACATCGAAGCATCGGGAACACGCAAGGAGGAGCTGCTGTTCGAGAGAACCGAGCTCAACCAAGTGTGGAAGCTCCGGAGGGTCCTGCTGGCACTCGAGCCAGGTGCCGCCCTGGAGCTGCTCATCGACAGGCTCAAGACAACGAAGTCGAATGCCGAGTTCCTCGCCGAAGTGGCGAAGAGCAGCGGCTGATGGCATTGTTCTGACAGGAGACAGACCCGTGAAGACCGACACCCACCCCACCTACGACGTCACGAACGTGACATGCTCGTGTGGCAACACGTTCACAACGCGAAGCACCAAGCCGGGCGACATGCACATCGAGCTCTGCAACGAGTGCCACCCGTTCTTCACCGGCAAGCAGAAGCTGGTGGACTCGGGCGGCCGCGTCGAGCGGTTCCAGAAGCGGTACGGCAAGAGCACGTTTACCAAGGCCGGCGAGGCCGAAGAGGCCAAGGAAGAGGCCACTGACTCAGAGTGAGCCCACCGCTCCCGTCGGGAGCGGACAGATCGACCCTGCCAAGACGGTTGGCGGGCAGGCCGTTCTGGAGGGCGTAATGATGCGCGCCCCTACCGCCTGGTCGGTGGCCGTACGCAACCCCGACGGGGAGATCGTTGCCAGGCGAGATGAACTTGCCCGGCTGAGCGAGCGCAACCGGGCGGCCAAGATCCCGTTTGTACGGGGGATGCTCGTCCTTTGGGAGTCACTTTCGCTCGGATACCGCGCTCTGTCTTGGTCGGCGGTCCAGGCAACCGAAGACGAGGAGGAGCCGCTCACCAACGCTCAGATTGCTTGGACCATGGCGCTTGCCTTCGCGGTCTTCGCCGGCCTGTTCATTGTGATTCCTGCGCTTGCCGCCAAGGGAGTGGCGAACGAGTCCGGGATTGTGTTCAACGTCATCGAGGGCGTGGTCCGGCTCGGGCTCTTCGTTGGATACATCTGGTTGATCGGGCGGTCCAGCGAGATCGCCCGTGTCTTCGAATATCACGGGGCCGAGCACATGTCGATCCATGCCTTCGAGGCGGGTGAGCCCCTCAGCATCGAATCCGTAGCCCGCTATCGACCCGAGCACCCCCGGTGCGGGACGAGCTTTCTGCTCATCGTCATCCTCGGGTCGATCATCTTGTTCACTTTCCTGGGGATCCCCGGGTGGTTCTGGCTGGTCGTATCACGCCTGGTTGGAATCCCCCTGATTGCCGGTCTTGCCTATGAGCTTCTGCGCTGGTCGGGGACACGGCCCACGGAGCGACTGGCTCGAGTCCTCGCTGCACCTGGGATCTGGCTCCAAAGGCTGACCACATCGGTGCCCGATGTTGATCAGATCGAGGTGGCAATATCGAGTCTCGTGGTGGCATTGGACGACGAATCGGCTGCTGAGGCGATCGAGCGCGGCGGGATCCCAGAGTCGGCTCTCGCTGCTCGTCGCAGCGTCTTGACCAGCGAAGGCTGATGGACGCCGCATTTGCCGAGCGTCTCTCCGAGATCGAGGCCGCCTTCTCGGATGTGGAGGCAGCGTTGGCCGATCCGGAGGTCATCGCCGATCCGTCGAAGCTGGCCGAGCTGGGGAAGCGCCACTCCGACCTCAAAGGGGTTGTGGAGGACATCAAGACTTGGCGTCAGGCTCACTCGGACCTCGCGGAGGCGCGAGATATGTCGGCTGACGAGGAGATGGCCGAGTTTGCCTCACAGCTCGAAGCCGAGATCGAGGCTCTCGAGGAGAAGATAAAGCTCGCACTGATTCCGACAGACCCCAACGACGAGAAGAACGTGATCATGGAGATCAGGTCCGCCGCCGGTGGGGACGAGGCGGCGATATGGGCGGGTGACCTGCTCCGAATGTATGAACGGTACGCCGATCGTGTCGGCTACAAAATCGAGCAGCTCGAGGCCTCGCCCTCGGAGGTGGGCGGGTATGACAAGGTGATCTTGGCGGTCAAAGGCGCTGGCGCATACTCGAGGCTCAAGTACGAGGGTGGTGTGCATCGGGTGCAGAGAGTGCCCAAGACCGAGTCGCAGGGAAGGGTGCACACGTCGACGGCGACTGTCGCTGTCCTGGCCGAGGCTGACGAGGTCGACATCGAGATCGACCCCAACGATGTCAGGGTCGACGTCTACCGCTCGACCGGACCGGGGGGTCAGTCGGTCAACACCACGGATTCGGCGGTGCGCCTGACCCACGTCCCCACAGGGTTGGTGGTGTCGATGCAGGACGAGAAGAGCCAACTCCAAAACAAGGACAAGGCGTGGCGTGTGCTGCGTGCTCGGCTCCTGCAGGCCGAGCAGGAGCGGGCCGCGGCCGAGCTTGCCGGGGAGAGAAAGAGCCAGGTCGGAACGGGAGAGCGGTCCGAGAAGATCCGCACTTACAACTACAAGGACAACCGGGTCACGGATCATCGGATAGGCCTGACGATCAAGCGGCTCGATCAAGTCCTCGAAGGAGCCCTCGACGAGTTCATCGAGGCGCTCGCCGCTGACGAACAAGCGACGAAACTCGCCGAAGGCGAGTGATCTGTCCCTACGCTGCCCTGGCTGTAACACTTCAGGCGACTGATGGAACCCTTGCCTTCGCACGAGCTCTCGCGGCTGAAAGAGATCGCCGGGCCTGACCAACCTCTCGAAGAGCTGATCAGGCGTCGCGTCGAGGGTGAGCCCCTCCAGTACATCGAAGGTAGGGCCTGGTTCGGTGCGATCGATCTCCAGGTCGACCAGAGGGTGCTGGTCCCGCGCCCGGAGACGGAGGGGATCCTCGAGATCGCGACCCGAATGGTTCGGCATCCCGAGGTGATCATCGATCTCTGCACTGGCTCCGGAGCCCTCGCCCTGGCACTGAAGAAGGCATTTCCCGCGGCGTCGGTGTTCGCGACCGACATCTCCCAGGACGCCATCGACGTTGCCTATGCGAACAAGGAAGAGACGGGGCTCGAGGTGTTCCTCGCAGCTGGAGACCTGTTCGACCCGCTGCCAGCAGGCCTGCTCGGAACTGTCGACCTCCTGGTCTCCAACCCCCCTTATGTGGCCGAGCATGAGTTCGGCTCACTCCCTGCCGACGTCAAGAGAGAGCCAAGGGTCGCCCTCGTCGCCGGTCCGAGCGGGCTCGAGGTGATCCAGCGCATCGGCGCCTCTGCGGCGGATTGGCTCAGGCCAGGGGGAATACTCATATGTGAGATCGGCGAGACGCAGGGTGTTTCGGCAAGCGCCTGCTTCGCGGACCTCCAAGCCGTGGTGCGTAAAGACCTCACCGGCGCCGATCGTTACATCGTGGCGGTCAAGCCTTGATCGCCGAGGCCGTTATAGCCATCAGGTCCGGCGAGGTGGTCGGGCTCCCCACCGACACCGTCTACGGGATCGGAGTGGACCC
>JAWWBL010000078.1:0-7969 GCA_033720975.1 Acidimicrobiia bacterium
CCGGAGCAAACCTCCTCATAGGACGGATTAGGCGTGTAGCCACCGGAGTAGCCCACCGAAGTGGTGTACACGCCTCCCAGCTTCCAGAAGCGGCGCTCTGCGCCCCAGAAACAGCCCATCCCGAACACGGCGATCTCCGTTCCGTCCGGGTACGGGCCCATGAGCGGATTCCCGTTCACGAAATGGGCGGCTGGTACTTCGACCGCCACTTCGCGTCCCGGGAGGGCAGCCGAACGATCGGGCATCTCCATCTTCGCTCTACCAAACATCTTTCACCTCCAGGCTCATCACACCAGTCAACCCGTTAAGACCGCATCAAGTTCCATCTCGACCTTCCACCTTGGATTCAGAAGCGATGACACGACGACCATGGTGGCCGCCGGCCGTACCTGCCCGAACACCTCGCCATGAGCCTCACCTATGGCGTCAGCATCTTCGGAGCGGGTGATGAACATCCGGGTTCTCACTACGTCATCAACCGTTCCGCCGGCCTCGGCGAGTGCCTCCAACATGATCTCCATACACCGCAGGGCCTGTCTCTTCGGGTCGGGGTCCACAAAGTCGTCTGGCCAGATGGGGGCTGTGCCGGCGACGAAGACCATATTGTCGCTGCGCACCGCCCTGCTGAACCCGTACCTCGGCTCATAGGGCGATCCCGAAGAGAAATTCTGCCGGATCATGGCTGACATCAGCCTATGCCGATTGCCTGGCCTTCTCGCAGAGTTCACCATGCCTATACCCTTTGAGGCTCATGCGAAAGCTCCTCGCTCTGATCACAGCTCTCGCCTTGGTTGGCACCGTGGCGCTCATGGAGACCTCCACGGCGTCTGCACAGACAGTCGATGACGCCGAGGACGACGCCGAACGGGCAAGGCAGCGGGCAGAAGTCGCATCGGGATTGGTGGACGAAGCCGTCGTCGAGCGAGACCGGATCGAAGCCGAGCTGGCCGTGGCCATCGCTAGGGCGACCGAGATCGCGACGAGGCTCTCCGAAGTCGGCGCCGACCTCGACCGCGTCGCAGCAAGCGCGGGCTTCGCCAGCGGTGAGATCGCTTCGATCCGTCAGGAGATCGAGATCCATGCCGTTGAGGCGTACATGAGAGTCGTCTCGTCTCCTGCGGTGGCTCTCGCCAATACCCGGTCGATAGAAGACGCGGTGATCTTCAGGTCCCTGGCCACCGAGGTCGTTGGCGACAGCCAGTCAACCCTCGACGCCCTCGTTGTGCGACTCCGCGGGCTAGGTGATCTCCGTGCGACCTATCTGGCAATGCAGGACGAGTACAACGCCCTCCAAGTCGAGCTCGACGAGCAGGTGGAAGCCCTAGCCAGGCTTTACGACGAGGCCGATGCCGACGTGGCAGCAGCGGTCCGAAACGCCCGTCAAGCCGAAGCCGATTACAGGGACGCCCTTAGCGCGGTCGCCGCCGCTCAGGCTCGAGAAGAGGAGCAGCGGCGTCAGGAGCAACGAACCACTACGACAACCACAGCCGATTCCGGCGGGACGGAAGGGCGGGACTCAGACGGTTATCTCATCGGCCCGTTCAAACACCCGCCGAAGGTGGAGAGATGGCGCGGGCTCGTCCAGCAGTTCTTCCCATCGCATCGGGTGGAGCAGGCACTTCGAATCCTCAACTGTGAGAGCAACGGAGACCCGGATGCGTACAACCCCTATTCGGGGGCATCTGGCCTCTTCCAGTTCATCCCGAGCACCTGGGCGACGACGGCCCACAGGGCCGGATACCCCGACGCCAGCCCATTCGAGCCGGAAGCGAACACAGCCTCCGCGGCCTGGCTGGCCAACCGGTACGGGCAGCTGAATCTGCCCTATTGGATGGCCTGGAGCTGCCAGAGAGTGTTGCGATAACAGCGGCTTAAACTGCCCGCCGTCCATGGAGCATCCGGAGATTCACCCCCGGCGGCAGATCGCCCTCATCGCAGCCGCGCTGGCTGCCTGTGTGCCCGGAGTCGCCCTGAAACTGTCGGGCGTCCACCCAGAGCCGGTACTGGCAGCTGCGCTCTTCGGCGTCTCCATCGTCGGCGCCGCGTTCATCCTTTCCTGGGCCGCAGAGGTCGTCCAACTCGATGTCGGGTCAGGGCTTGCGCTCGCATTGCTGGCCCTCATCGCGGTTCTGCCGGAATATGCCGTCGACTTCGTATTCACGGCGAGCGCGGGACGCGAGTTCGCCGAGACCGGAGCCGCGACGATCAACGGGCCCCTGGCCCTGGCGAACATGACCGGCGCCAACCAGTTGCTGATCGGGTTCGGCTGGCCGATGGTGATCCTCCTCGGCACCTGGCGCATCAAGCGCCAAGGTGTCCCTCAGGCACAAGCTGAAGGCGCCACCGCTCTGCGGGTCAACCTCTCGCGAGGCCAGTCGGTCGATATCGCATACCTGGCATTGGCCTCGCTCTATGGCCTCACGCTCTTCCTGAAAGAAAGTCTGACTCTTCTGGACGCCGCGATCCTCGTCGCGATCTACGTGATCTACATGATCCGCCTCGCGGGGGCATCACCCGAGGAACCCCACCTCGTGGGCCCGAGCGCCTACATCGCCACATTTACAAAGACCAAGAGAAGGTTGGTGAACTACATGGGTTTCGCTTTCGCGGCGGGCGTGATCCTGGCCGTAGCTCATCCCTTCGCGGAGTCCCTGAAGGAGGTAGGCGAGGAGCTCGGGATCAGCACCTTCCTTCTTGTCAAGTGGCTGGCGCCACTGGCCAGCGAGGCCCCCGAGCTGCTGATCGCGGCTTTATTTGCCTGGAGGCTGGCCGCCCGGACCGGGATTGGAGCGCTGATTTCCTCGAAGGTGAACCAGTGGACTCTCCTGGTCGGGACGCTCCCCATCGTCTTCGCCATATTCGCCGGGCAGTTCACCGGGCTGCCCCTCGACCAGGTGCAGCGCGTCGAGCTCTGGGTGACCGCCGCCCAGTCGGTGTTCGCCGTCGCAATCATCGCCAGCCGCTCGGTCAGTCGCAAGGAGGCTTGGGTGATGCTGGGCTTGTTCGTCGCCCAGCTCGGTGAGTCCTATCTCGCCGAGATCGAGGTGATCAGTCATGAGCAGTCGGCCCAAGCGCGAATCGCTGTTGGAATCGTCTTTCTCATAGCGGCTGCATGGGTACTCAGAAAGGACATGAAGAAGTTCCGGGTAGCGCTCCGGGACGGATTCCGGGCTCCGTGGTCGGTTCTCGAGGGCCAGGAGGAAAAGGTCTAGAAGTCCACCCCGACCGCGCCACAGAGGAATGCCATGAACGGTGTTGCCCTCTTCGCATACGCTTCGAAGTCATCGATGAAGGCGTCAGACGTGACTTGCTTCTGGGTCAATCGAGTCGACGCCATGAAGGACTTGCGCTTCAGGTCCTCGATGTGGGGATGTTCAGGATCGAATCCTTTGGGCGGACGTTGCAGAGACTCGCCGGCAAGCGAGTAGACGTCGGTGAACCTCTTCCCGTAAGCGGCCTTCTTCCAACCACTGGGGTCGGCGGCGATTGCCTCTCGGATCTGGTACGCGACCTTCGTCTCGGGACGCCACAGCCCGACACCCATGAAGCACTCGCCCGGCTCGAGATGGAGGTAGTAGCCGGGAGCGTGCGCATCCTTGGATCGCTCGTGCCGGAAGTGCATCCCGGTGTTGGTCTTGTACGGGGTCTTGTCGTTGGAGAAGCGGGTATCGCGGTAAATCCGGAAGAGCGAGCCCCCTTGGACCCGGGCATCGGCACGAAAGTGTGGGCTGATCCGGGCTAGGCGGGAGCCGAAGTCGGTGATGAATTGCAGGGCCGGCTCCTGGACCGATTCGATGTAGCGGTCCTTGTTTGCGTTGAACCAGTCCCGCTCGTTGTTCGCCTCGAGGTCCCGGAGGAAACCGAAGAGGTCGGATGTGAAGTGACCAGGCATGGCTCGAACCTACATCTGCGGCCGCTGCGACTCAATGGATCCGTTTTGGACATTTTTGCCAAACGAGGGGAAAAATCGCCTAAGTTGTACGGGCAGCTCGTCCCCTGGGGGAAGCAAATGCCTCTGTATGACGGTGTTATATCCATGAACGACGGTGACGTGGGAGTCATCGTTGCCATCGAAGACGACCGAATTCGCTTGTCGGTGGGTGCAAGTGAGATCGGCGAATGGGACGTCGACGAGTGTGACATCCAGCGATTGGACGAAGGGGTGTTCTCGATCAGCGCCGAAGACGAGGCACTCCGCTTCCTGCCCAACCAGCCCCAGCTCTTCCAGCAGGCCGTCGGAGCGCGGCTCCCAAGGCCCCAGCCGGCGACGCCAGCATCGAGACGGATGCTGAAGAGTGAAACCCTCGAAGAGAGTCTGAGAGGAAAGCTGATCACGGTCGTTGCGGCGGTCATCGCCGGTGCGCTGGGAATTTGGGCTCTTCTTTCGCTTCTCTGATCAGCCCGAGAGCTCCATCCATCCCCCCACCCGGTCGACCAGATACTCACTGATCTCGCGAGATCGATCGAGTACATCGCAAAGCTGCTCGCGACCCATCAGCACGTCGACGAGGCTCACTGATGTCTTGCCCTGAAGCATCAAGCGGCGCTCGGGCGCATCCGTTACGGCAGCGAAGGAGTCGATGGCCGAGACCTCGACGGACAGGGACATGCCTCCGATCCCCGCCAGGTCTGTCGCCAGGACCAAGAGGTCCGGAGGCTGGTGGAGGGGCGGGACTGCCCAGTTGAAGTAGAGGTCGAGGAAGTACTGGTCCTCGGGCTCTTCGAAGCCGTCCTCCATCGAGTCGAGTCGGTCACGGAGGGAGAGGACGACCTTGGGGTCGACATCTAGGGCGAGATGTAGATCGATCGGGCCGCCACAGCCCGATTCCGGGTGGACGTCGACCTCGAAGGATTGGCGCAACGAGTAGGTCTCCACGAAGTGCCGCTCATCGTGGACGTGGAACCCGTGCTCGGTGGCGTGTTCTTTCAGGTCGGCAATGAACCCGGCGATATCGACTGACATTGCCACCGAGGTTATTGGACTCGATGCATCAATGGGAGGGGGCCTCCGGGAATTGGCTTGGCTCCTCGGCGAGAACGTCGGCATAGACCTTGGTGACGGTGACCCCGAACAGATAGACGCTGGAGAGAACGAAGGCGAGCAGAAGAACCGCAAAAATGGAGCCGGCCACGGTGATGCCAGACGGTTCTGTGTTCCAGGCGAAGTAGATGCCGATGGCGTAGGCGGCGAGGAGGAACACCGACGCGGTGAAGCCGGATCCATACCAGATGGCTCGCCAAGGCACTGTGATGGACGTCAGAGTCTGAAAGATGAGGGCAAAGACGACAGGAAGCAACACGAGGGATACGAGCGGAGCGACGACTCCGATCACCTGATGAACTCCTGCCGCCTCAGGGGGAAACAGCCCGGCCACGAAGCGCCAGGCGAAATTGAGCAGCCAGACCGCAAGAAGGATGAATCCGAGGCCGATCGTCCACAGCATCCCCTTACCGCGTTTCTTCAAGAACGCCACGACTCCCTTGGTTTCCTCGTGGGGAACCCCAAAGATGTCGTCCTGTGCCCTCTGCAATTCGAGGAAGAGAGACGATGAAGTCCACATGACCAGGAGAACACCGAGGACTGCGGCGGTGTCTCCGGCCGCCACGGTCGCATCGAGGAACGCCCCTACCGCCTCGGCGACCGTGGCTCCTGCCACCCTTTCAACGTTGGACAAGATCTCGGCTCGAGCCTGGAAGTCGTCCCCAACGATCGCCCCAACGACCCCGACCGCGAAGAACAGCAGAGGACTGAGCGAGAACACGGTCCGGTACGCGATGGCGGCCGCCATCCTGTTCGCCCTGACGTAACCGAACCTCTTGCCGGCGGCTACGAGAACGCGACGGGCGAATCGGAAGGCACGCCGCGCTCTCTCCACCATCAACTGAAGGCTATCGGAACATACACTCGGTCCGTGACCCATCCGTTTCCGCCACCCGTAAAGACAATGGAGGCCCGAGTCTCCGAGGCCTGGCCCAAGGGCGACCTGTTGTACGAGCCGAAGTGGGACGGCTTTCGCTCTCTGTCGTGGTCGTCACCCGAAATCCGGCTCGACTCTCGAAACGAGCGGCCGCTGCTCCGCTACTTTCCCGAACTGCGTCCGGCACTGGAACAGCTGCCTGAAGGCACGGTCGTGGATGGTGAGATCGTCGTGGTGGTGAACGGTGCCACCAATTTCGATGCGCTCAGCCAGCGGATCCACCCGGCGGAGTCGCGGGTAGACATGCTGGCAGAGGAAACGCCGGCAGAGTTGGTCGCATTCGACCTGCTAGCAGATCGAGGTGAGGACATACGTCAAGCGCCCTTCGCCGAGCGACGAGAGCGGCTGACCGGCATTACGGGCTCCCTAGGACCTCTATGGCACCTGACACCGCAGACCGACAAAGAGGAAACAGCACGGGCCTGGTTCATCGAGTTCGAGTCGGCGGGCTGTGACGGGGTGATCGCCAAAAAGGCCGACCTCGCCTACCAGCATGGCAAGAGGGCCATGATCAAGATCAAGCATCGCCGCACCATCGATGTGGTGGTCGGCGGGTTCCGCGAGCACAAAGACGGGGGCAAGATCGGATCGCTCTTGCTCGGCCTCTACAACGACACGGGCGACTTCCACTTCATCGGCCACTGCTCCGGGTTCCCAGACTCAGACCGAGTTGAGATCTATGACCGTTTTCTCGAATTGAGGGCCGATGAGAGCTTCACACCGGAGGCGCGCGCCCCTGGAGGGCCATCGCGATGGTCAGCGGGCAAGGACACATCCTGGGTTCCGGTCGAGCAGGGCGTAGTCGTCGAGGTCTCATACGACCAACTCGAGGGGAACCGCTTTCGTCACGCCTCTCGCTTCCATCGCTGGCGTCCTGACAAGGACGCCGCGGATTGCACGATGGACCAACTGGAACGACCGTCGGGGCCTGGGTTCCGCGACGTCGTCAGCTGACAAGCTTCCAGCCTCTGCCACACTCCACCGCCATGTCCAACGTCGTCGAGATCCGAGGCCTCACCCACGATTACGGCGACGCGGTGGCACTGAGCGAGCTGGACATCGCCATACCCCCGGGGATCACCGGCTTGGTCGGCGCCAACGGGGCAGGGAAAACAACGATGCTTCGGGTTCTTCTCGGACTCCTCCATCCCACCGCGGGCTCGACTGGCGTGCTTGGCCACGACCCCGAGACGCAACCTCTGGAGGTGAGAGCGCGAGTCGGATACATGCCCGAGAACAGTTGCCTCCCCAAAGACCAAACTGCAGCCGACTTCGTCTCATATGCAGCCCAACTCGGTGGGATCCCATCCGGCGAGGCCCGACGCCGTTCGTCGGAGACGCTCTTCCTGGTGGGTCTCGATGAGGAACGGTTCCGGTATCTCGGAGACTTCTCCACCGGAATGAGACAGCGGGTGAAGCTGGCACAGGCGATCGTCCACGACCCGGACCTGGTGTTACTCGACGAGCCTGCATCCGGTTTGGACCCCGACGGACGAGCGCAGATGCTGGAGCTCGTCAGACGTCTATCCGAGTTCGACATCGACGTCATCATGAGTTCGCATGTCCTGACCGACATCGAACAGACCTGCAACTGGATTGTCATGCTCGACGCCGGGAAGGTGCTCTGGGATGGCCCGATACGCGGTTTCGAGCACACCGGGACCGTGGTCGTCGAGGTTCTGGAGAATGCGGACAGGCTGGCAGCGTCCCTGGTGGCCACGGGGTTCGACGTGACAGTGCATGCCGGCCAGCTTCAGGTCACGTCTGGCGATGAATCGATGGAGGACGCGATCGTGAGAGCAGCAGCCGAAGTCGACTCCGGTCTCGTCCGCATGACCCGAGGTGCCGGCTCGCTCGAAGATCTATACCTCGGCAAGGGGGGCGGTTCTGGCTGACCAGGTGATCTACGACCGAGGCTACCGCCCCTATGACGGCCCGAGAACGGGAGCGGCCGGAGCTCGCCGCGCCGTCTACAAAGACGGGTTGAGGAG
>JAWWBL010000079.1:0-7807 GCA_033720975.1 Acidimicrobiia bacterium
CACAGGACTTTGCGAGGAAGGAAAGGACTTGGCTGTCGAATCCTCCGGAACGAGCGCCGGGAATCCGCGCATCTATGAGCTGCTGGGTGAGCCCGCCGATGAAGCCGAGGGCAGTAGTTTCTGGGCGTGGCCCCAGGTCACCGAGTATCTGAAAGTGGCCGGTCAGCCGGTACAGGGCCCGTGGCCGCCGCATCAGAACCCGCGACCCGACCCCGATTCTGAGCCAGAGCCCGTGGCCGTGCCCGACTCCCAAGGCCCGCGCACCCCGTCAAACGACTGATTCGAGGTTTCGATGTACCCATCACGGTTCCGATATGAGGCTCCTTCCACGGTCGAGGAAGCCGTGGCGCTGCTCGAGGCAGGTGCCGGAGAGGCCAAGGTGCTCGCCGGGGGACAGAGCCTGATCCCACTTCTCAAGCTTCGGTTTGCCGACCCTCAAACGATCGTTGACATCAACAACATCCCGGGTCTCGACTACCTGTCTTTTGGAGACGACGGCTCGATTCGCATCGGGGCACTGGTGAGACACGCTGATCTGACACGATCTGAGGAGCTCGCCGCCAAGCAGCCCGTGATCGCCGCGGCTGCGCCTCTCGTGGCGGACCCGATCGTCAGGAATCGAGGCACGCTGGTCGGGTCCCTTTGTCATGCCGATCCTCAGGGCGATTGGGCCGCTGTGATGGTCGCTTTGCGTGGCTCGCTCGTTGCCCAGGGTCCCAGCGGCCGGAGGACTATTCCGGTAGACGACCTCGTCCACGGCCCATTTCAGAACGCTCTTGCCCACAACGAGCTGGCCATCGAGGCAACGGTGCCCGCTCCAGCAGGATCTCCCCGAGGCGGATATCTGAAACTCGAGCGACGAGTGGGGGATTTCGCCACCGTTGCCGTGGCTGTCAGCGTCGATATGGATGGTGCAAACGTCGCGCGTGCCGGTATTGGTCTCGCCGCCGTTGGTCCGAAGACCATCGCGGCTGACGAGGCAGCGGAGGCGCTTGTGGGAGGTCCGCTGACAGAAGAGCGCATCGACAGAGCGGCGGAGCTGGCCGCCGGGACAGCCAACCCGAGATCAGATCACCGTGGAAGCGCCGATTACAAGCGCCACATCGTCAGCACCTTCGTTTCCAGGATCCTGGGGAAAGTGGCCTCATCAATGGAGAGGGCGGCGTGAAATGACCAGCCTGTTCGAAGAAGTCGCACCGGTGCCGGAGCGAGAGGTACCGACCAGGAGAATCACTGTCACCATCAATGGCGAGTCGCGCACCATGGAGGTCGAGCCTCGATTACTGCTCGCCCACATGATTCGATATGGACTCAAGCTCACCGGCACTCACGTGGGATGTGACACCACTAATTGCGGTGCCTGCACGGTTCTTCTCGACGGTGAGCCCGTCAAGAGTTGCACAGTCCTCGCCGTTCAAGCAGACGGGCACGAGGTCATGACAGTGGAGGGCCTCGCCGGCAAGAGTGAGCTGCACCCGATCCAGGAGGGCTTCAGAGACGAGCATGGGCTGCAGTGCGGCTTCTGCACGCCGGGGATGATGATGAGTGCGAAGGCGCTCCTCGATCGAAATCCCAACCCGACAGAGGAGGACGTCCGTTGGGCCATCTCGGGGAACCTGTGTAGGTGCACTGGATATCAGAACATCGTCAAATCCGTCCTGTGGGCTGCTGACAAGATGCGCGCCGAACAGAACGGCGGAGAGGAGTCCTAATGACGCTCGACGAGATCAAGATCGGCGGGTTGGGCTCCAGTCGCCGTCGGGTCGAAGACGACCGCTTCATCCGGGGCAAAGGAAGTTACGTCGACGACATCGTGCTTCCCGGGATGCTTCACATGGAGATCCTTCGCAGCCCTGTCGCGCATGCTCGCATCAAGTCGATTGACACATCGAAGGCATGGGATATGCCCGGTGTGAGGCTTGTTCTGACTGGCGAGATGATGGCGGCGCGCAATCTTGCGTGGATGCCGACGCTCTCCTATGACACGCAGGCCGTCCTGGCAACCGACAAGGTGCGATTCCAGGGCCAGGAGGTGGCATGTGTGGTCGCCGACGACCCGTACATAGCAAAGGACGCGTGCGAGGCGATTGAAGTCGAGTACGAAGTTCTCGACCCAATAGTGAATCCGACCCAGGCCATGGCCCCGGATGCTCCCGTCATCCGCGATGACAAGACCGACCAAGCGGACAACAAGATCTTCGACTGGGAGATAGGAGACAAGGCGGGCACCGACGCGGCGTTCGCTCAGGCCGATGTCGTGTCGGAGATCGAGTTGCACTACCCCCGTTCTCATCCTTCTCCCATCGAGGCCTGCGGATCGATAGCCGACTTCAACCGGGCCACGTCGAAGCTCACGGTCTACATGACGACCCAGGCGCCGCACATCATCCGGGCCGCCGTGGCGCTCGTGGCCGAGTTGCCAGAGCACATGATTCGAATCGTGGCCCCCGACATCGGTGGCGGCTTCGGCAACAAGGTGCCGGTCTACCCGGGATACGTCGCCTCGATACTGGCCTCGATTCTGCTCGAGCGACCGGTGAAGTGGATCGAGGACAAGTCGGGGAATCTCATCTCCACCGGCTTCGCCCGCGACATCTATCTGAAGGGTCAGATGGCTCTGCGCAAGGACGGGAAGATCCTCGGAGTGCGCATGAACACCACCTCCGACCATGGTGCCTTCTACTCCGATGCCCAGCCGACAAAGTTCAAGATAGGACTGCTGCACTCGGCCTTCTCTTGCTATGACATCCCGGCCGCACACCTCACCAACACCGGCGTCTACACCAACAAGGCCCCGGGAGGGGTTGCCTATCGGTGCTCGTTCCGGGTTACCGAAGCCATGTTCTTCCAAGAGCGCATGGTTCAAGCCGCAGCCGATGACCTGGGAATGGACCAAGCCGAGTTCCGGCGCGTGAACCTCGTGCGGGACGACGACTTCCCCCATCGGACTGCCTTCGGCTTCCTCACAGACTCCGGCCAGTATGAGAAGTGCCTCGACCTGGGCTTGGAGGCCATCGGATATGAAGACTTCCTCAGGGAGAAGGAGGAGGCCAAGAAGCGCGGGCGGCTTCTCGGGATCGGCATTTCGACCATGACAGAGCCGCTGGGTGCCGGCAATAGTCGCGAATACGACATTCTCGGCATCAAGATGTTCGACTCGGCGGAGCTGAAGGTTCACCTGACGGGGAAGGCCTTATTGCGAACCGGTGCCAAGACACAGGGACAAGGCCACGAGACCACCTGGGCCCAGATCGTCGCCCATGAGCTGGGCATCCCGGCCGACGATGTGCTGGTGGAGGAAGGTGACACCGACACCGCTCCGTTCGGCATGGGAACCTATGCATCGCGGAGCACCCCGGTGGCCGGTGCCGCGGTCGCCATGGTTTCGAGGAAGATCCGCGCCAAGGCGCGGAAGATCGCGGCGCATTTGCTCGAGGCGTCTGAGGAGGACATCGAATGGGAGCTGGGACGGTTCTATCTTCGCGCCGACCCCGAGCGTGGCGTCACGATCCAAGAAGCGGCCATGGCTGCCTATTCGAATGTGCCCGATGGGATGGAGCCGGGCCTCGAGAACACTGCCTACTACGACCCACCAAACCTGACCTGGCCCTTCGCTTGCTACATCGCCACGGTTGAGGTCGACCCTGCCACCGGCGTTTGGGACGTGCTGAGAGTGGTCGCCGTCGACGATTGTGGCGTCCGAATCAACCCGATGATCGTTGAAGGACAGATCATGGGCGGTCTCACCGAGGCCTACGCCATGGCCAACATGCAGTACATCACCTTCGACGAAGAGGGCAATTGCATAGGCGGCAATTACATGGACTACCTGTTGCCTACCGCTTGGGAGACGCCGGGGTTCGAGTTGCACGAAGTGGTCACTCCTTCCCCACATCATCCAATTGGCGCCAAGGGAATAGGCGAGTGTGCAACGGTCGGGGGACCGGCGGCGTTCGTCAACGCTGTGATGGACGCCATCAAGGACACCGGGGTCCGTAACGTCGACATGCCACTCTTCCCGGACAGGGTTTACAAGGCGATCAGCGAGGGCGCGGACGTATCCGGCGCTCCACCCGTGGAGGTTGGTTAGTGGACGCCACCCCAAAGGAAGGATGGCAGGTTCTCGAGTACGCCGTGGATTTGTCCCGGCGGGGGGAGCGCTTCGTACTGGCATCTGTGGTGTGGCGCCAGGGCCCTTCCTCGGGCAAAGAAGGGGCCCGTGCCATCGTCACCGACAACGGGTCCACCTACGGCTGGATCGGTGGCGCATGTGCAGAGCCGGTGCTCATAAGAGAATCGCTGGCAGCCCTCGAAGACGGAAGGTCCCGGCTTCTTCTTCTAGGTATGGACGAGTTCGCCGACGAACTACCGCCTGGGATGATCGCGGTGCCGATATCGTGCAGCAGCGAAGGAGCACTGCAGGTGCATATCGAGCCCATTCTTCCGACGCCGACGGTGGTCGTGATCGGGGAGTCCCCAATGGCACACACGCTCGTCGATCTGGTGAACGACCTCGGCTGGCGAGGCGCGTTGGCTGATCCCAAGCTGGCGGTCGACATTCCGAAGTCAGCAGCTGTTGTGGTGGCAACACAGGGTCACGGCGACGAAGAGATTCTGTTGCAGGTGATGGCCGCCCGTCCTCCCTATGTGGGGTTGGTGGCTTCCGCCAAGCGGGGTGCGGCAATCCGGGACTATCTGAGCAGTCACGGGGTCCCGGGTGACGTGGTATCAGTCCTCCGTGCACCGGCCGGCCTCGATCTGGGACCCACCTCACACCGTGAGATGGCTGCATCGATCCTCGCCGAGCTGGTCGCTGCTCGAGCCCAGGGTGATTTGGACACGCGAAAGCCGGTCGCATCGGCCAAGCCGGCGACGGCGATCGATCCGATATGCGGGATGGAGGTGGCTGCAGACGAATCGAGTCGTCCTTTCGAATATCGAGACGAGACTTACTACTTCTGTTGTCCCGCGTGCCGCAGCACCTTCGAGTCGGACCCCGAGACGCATCTGAGGAGGATCCATGCGGATCACGAGTGAATTCGAGGTTGGGGAGTCGCCGGACCGAGTCTGGGACTTCTTCAACAACATCCCAGCCGTTGCAGCGAGTCTCCCGGGTGCCGACATCTCCGAACAGGTCGACGAAGACTCCTACCGCGGAAGTGTCGTGATCGCCCTTGGGCCGGTTCGCCTGAACTTTGCCGGTGAGGCGAACGTGATCGAGCGGGACGAAGCCTCTCGGAAGATCGTCGTCGATGCGACCGGCTCGGATGCCAAGGGGCGGGGCCAGGCTGCCATGGTGCTCACTGCTCGAGTCGAGCCTCTGGCGACGGGCAGCAAGGTGATGGTGGATCAAGATCTGCAGCTCTCTGGCGCCGCAGCCCAATACGGTCGCGGCATGGTTCAGGACGTCACGGCGGTTCTGCTCGATCAGTTTGCGTCGAATATGAAGGCCCAGCTAGGAGCCATCGAGTCGGGTGAGGAGGTCACCGTTGCCCCGACATCGGCGAGCGGGTTCTCGATCGGCCTCAAAGCAATTTGGATGGCACTGAAGCGCGTGGCTCGCCGCTTCTTCTTGCCCTATGAGCCGGTGACGTGAGGAGTTGCAGATGACGCTTTGGTGGATAGGAAATATCGTGGTCCTTGTTGCAGTCGTTCCGATTCTCGTCGCCTTACTAAACCGTGTTCTCGCCGCTCTCGAGGTGATCCGCGGTGGCGCCCACGTAGTGCTCGCCGGAGGTGTGGGGATCATCGAGGAGTTGGAGCACGTGGTTGACGATCTCGCAGTCACCGACAAGACGATCGCCGAGGTAGCCAACGGGGCGGTTCGCTATGCCGGCTCCGTCGGAAAGCTCTTGGGCTAGGAGGGGCGACTGGAAGCTGTTGCCGTGGTCACTCTCGTCTTGACCGGTCTCATCGTCGCGGCGGCCGCCTTGGGTCTTCTGCGCGTCATCTTTCATCTCCGTGACGTGGTCAAGACGCTGGATGCCCTCATTGGAGGCATCGACGTCATTGTGGAGCGGACCAGCACCGTGCCCGAGGTTGCCCCCTCGGTCAACGCCAACCTGAAGCCGGTGCGTGACTTCGCAGAGAGCATTTGAGGAGGTAGAAGTGGCGCATCTAGTTCTCGCATCGAACACCGCGTGGGTGGTCGGGTTCGGGGTCGGACTTGGCATCGTTGTGGCGGTCGTGGCTCTCGTCGTGCCCATCCTCTTGTTGGCCAGACGTATCTGGAAGCAGGCCGAAGCGGTGAACGCAGGTCTTCAAGCGGCCGTGGTCAATACGGCGGCTCTGGCACAACTGGAGACGACGATCGAATCCGCAGAGGCCATCATCGACGGTCTGCGCCGCGGGCGCACCAGGTTGGGAGGTTGATCGATGCTTGATGGATTCACCCAGGACCAGCTTTGGCAGTTCGCCAACATTGCCGGGTTGGTAGTGGTCGTTGCGGTAGCGGCGTTGCTGACGATTCTCGTCCTCACCGTGAGGAGAATCGAGCAGACCTTCGTGATGATCCGCGACACCTTGCAGCAGGCTGCGGCAAATACCGCCGACACGGCGCTCATTGCCGAAACGGCCAAGCGAGTAGACGCGGTGCTGGTTGAGGGTTTGGAGCATCACCTGTTCCTCGGCCGTGTTCTCGATCAGGTGCGCTCATGAACGCCATGGTGGTTTTCACGGTCGTCGACATCGTTCTGCTGGTGGCCGGCTTGGCGACATACCTGTACATCGTGGGGGGTCAGTTGAGCAGGGTGGGCGTTCTCGTCGAGGAGTGCTCCGAGTTGGTGTGGGACGTCAAGCGCCACGCCGAGGTGATCGACTCTGGATTGGCGAGCATAAACCACACCGGGCAGGTCATCGCGGGCGCGTTGCCGCTGCTCTACGACATGGGGGAGCGGATCGTGGTCGGCGCCACCTTCGATCACGATGAGGCAGTCCATCGCCCCGCAGCTGCTCCTGCTTCGGGTTTCCGTCGGTCCAGGATGCTCGAGTCGGTGGGATACGACCCCGACTGACTTCGGAGACGACCCTTGACCGCGAGTGGAAGGATCTTCAGCCTCGGTCCCAATGAGGGGGAGGCCATGTTCGTGCTCGGCGACGTCGTGACCTTCAAGATCACTGCCGCCGAGTCTGAGAACGCCTATTTCCTGACTGAGATCATCAGTGTGCCCGGAGGTGGGCCCGCGTTCCTCCACACCCATGTCCCCCAGGAGACCTTCTGGATCCTCGAGGGGGAGTACGAGGTGTACGGCCAAGACGAAGATGGGGAGAAGTACGCGATCCCGGCAGTTCCGGGAACGACCGTCCACATCCCCGGGAACGCCCCACACGGTTTTCGCAACGTTGGTGATAGCACGGGCAAGCTGTTGGCCCTCTACTCACCAGTGGTGCATCAACCGGAGTTCTTCAAGGAGATAGGCGTCCCGATGGAGTCTTCCCTAGCCGAAATGCCCGTGGACCAGATGCCTAGCAACGAGCGCATCCTCGAGGTTCTGGCGAAGCACGAGATGCGGCTGCTCGAAGATCTTCCCGAGTAGCAGATGACATCTTCCGATATGTCATGCTCGATGTCGGCTAGAAGTCGGCGTGTTCACGCTCGTTCATCCGAGGCTCATTCCCGGGAGGGTGGGCTCTCTTTCACCGTTCGGGCGGAGTATCTCGCCTCGTAGTCAGCGGTTTGGCGGTGGGCGCCTCGTAGGAGCCAATCCACTCTTCTTTCCAGGCTCGATCGAACTGCTCCTCATTGCAGCTGGGGTGATAGATCGAGATGAGCTCCTCGGTGATCCTTGCTCGGTGTGACGGTGTCCCA
>JAWWBL010000080.1:0-7762 GCA_033720975.1 Acidimicrobiia bacterium
CGAGTGAAATCGGAATCACCGAGAAGCCTCTTTGCCAACTTGTCTCTGATGGTGGCCATCCGTCTACCGTTGCCGTTTCCAGACAATTACACCATGCAAAGCAAACGAACACGACAGCTGATCGTCTGGGTCACGGTCATCTCGATGGTCCTCGCCCTGGTCTTCACGGCAATAGCCATCATTTTCGGATGAATCTGTCCGAGGGCCAACCGGCCCTGTTGATCGACGAAAAGGGCCGTCAGTTCCTTCTCAAGCTCGAGTCCGGGAGGAAGTTCCAGTATCACCAGGGGACCGTTCTCCACGACGACCTGATAGGAGAGGAAGACGGTTCATGGGTCACTTCGTCGACCGGAGCCAAGCTCTTGTTGCTCCGCCCCCGACTTGCCGACTTCATCCTCCGCATGAAGCGAGGAGCTCAGGTTGTCTACCCGAAAGATCTCGGGGCGATCCTGGTCTACGGTGACATCGGACCTGGGATGACCGTTCTCGAGGCAGGCACCGGATCCGGCGCCCTCACGTTGGGGCTATCCCGGGCGGTTGGCCCGACGGGGAAGGTGATCTCGGTCGAGCGACGGGACGATCACGCCGCTCATGCTCGCAAGACGATCCAGCGTTGGTACGGGGAGATTCCGGAGAATCTCGAACTGAGAGAAGGAGACGTGGCGGATCACGTCGCCGGCCTGCGGCCCGAACGCATCGTCCTCGACGTCCCGGAGCCATGGCACACAGTGCAAATAGCTGCCGAGCACCAACCGCCCGGCGGGGTGCTGACCATCTACCTGCCCACGATCCCGCAGGTCCAGCAAGCGGTCGAAACCGCCCGCCAAACGGGCCGCTTCACCGAGATCGAGATCAAGGAGTTCCTCTTTCGTGATTGGAACATCGACGGACGCTCGGTCAGGCCTGAACACTCGATGGTTGCACACACGGGCTTTCTCGTCTTCATGAGGCGCGTTCTCGACCAGGCTGAGTAACTCTAAGAACTAGCCGCACCCGTTCGTATACTGACCTGAAGGCGACCGAAGCCAGGAGGAAGCCGTGGAAGCAGGTAACAACGAGGCAGGACAACTGCGGGCGGTGGTGACCGCCTTGGAGGAGGAGATCGCCGTCCTGCGCCGACGCCTGAGAGAGTCGCCCCACCGCGTCGAAGAACTCGAAGCTGACCTGTCCCGCGCAACCGAGAGGCTTCAAAGAGCGGCCGCTCAGAACGACAAGCTCTCCGAGCTTCTGGAGGAGGCCCGCGAACAACTTGGAGTCCTCCGCGAAGAGGTCGAGAAGCTCACCTCCCCTCCGAACAACTTTGGAACTGTCCTCAATCTCAACACCGACGGGACCGTCGACATCCTCACCGGCAATCGGAAGCTGCGGGTTGCCGCCCAACCCAGCGTCGAAGTCAAGGAGCTCCAGGTCGGGCAGGAGGTTCTGCTCAACGAGGCGTTCAACATCATCGATGTCAGGTATTTCGAACCTGCAGGTGAGGTGTTGCGTGTTCGCGAGACCATCGACGACGGCCGTGTGGTGGTCATAGCCCACGGAGACGAGGAGCGGGTGCTCAACCGTTCCGACGTCATGGCCGAGGCCTATTTGCGAGCCGGCGACTACGTGCGCATCGACCCCAAGACCAGTCTCATCCTGGAGAAGATGGAGCGCCCAGAAGTCGAGGAACTGGTCCTCGAAGAGGTCCCGGACATCACCTATTCGGACGTGGGGGGGCTCGCCGACCAGATCGAGCAGATCCGCGACACGGTTGAACTTCCGTACATGCACCGTGATCTGTTCAAGGAGTACGAGTTGGAGCCACCGAAGGGGATCCTCCTCTACGGTCCACCGGGATGCGGTAAGACGCTGATAGCGAAGGCGGTGGCCAACAGCCTCGCCAAGAAGGTCTCCGAGCACACCGGCAACCCGGACGTCCGTTCCTACTTCTTGAACATCAAAGGCCCCGAGCTCTTGAACAAATGGGTTGGTGAGACAGAGCGCCAGATTCGCCTCATCTTCCAGCGCGCCAAAGAGAAGTCCGACGAGGGTGTCCCGGTCATCGTGTTCTTCGATGAGATGGACTCCCTGTTCCGCACCCGCGGCACGGGCATCAGCTCCGACGTCGAGTCCACGATCGTCCCCCAGCTTCTCTCCGAACTGGACGGCGTCGAATCCCTGAAGAACGTGGTGGTCATAGGGGCCTCCAACCGCGAAGAGTTGATCGACCCGGCGATTCTTCGCCCCGGCCGGTTGGACGTGAAGATCCGCATCAATCGCCCCGACATCACGGCTGCCAAGGAGATATTCAGGATCTATCTCAGCGACCAGACCCCGATCGATCCTGATGACCTGGCCGAGCATGGTGGGGACGCCACGTCGTTTATCGAAACGATGATCGAGGAGACGGTCGAGGAGATGTACGCGGAGAGCGAGGACAACCAGTTCTTGGAGGTCACTTATGCCAACGGTGACCGGGAGATCCTCTACTTCAAGGACTTCTCATCCGGTGCGATGATCGAGAACATCGTTCGCCGCGCCAAGAAGGACGCCATAAAACGACAGATCTCCGAAGGTGTCGCGGGGCTTCGCAAGTCCGACCTGAAGGCTGCCATCACCCAGGAGTTCCGCGAACACGAAGACCTTCCCAACACGACCAACCCCGACGACTGGGCGAAGATCTCCGGGAAGAAGGGCGAGCGGATCGTCTACGTCAGGACGCTGGTAGGAGGAGACTCGGAGAGCCGTCTCATCGAGAAGGTCTCCGGCGGGCAGTATCTGTAATGGCCCTCCACAAGGTGCTTGGTACCGAGACCGAGTACGGCATCGTCGTCCGGGGTGATCCAGGCTTCAACCCGGCCGTCGCCTCCTCGCTCGTGGTCAACAGCTACCCGGGGGAACGGGTCAAGGTCCAATGGTCCTACGAAGAGGAGTCGCCGGGTAGGGACGCACGCGGGTTTGGTCACGACACCTACGGTCTGATCGATCCCGAGGGCGCAGTGGTCAACTCGGTCCTGGCCAATGGCGCCCGACTCTATGTCGATCATGCCCACCCCGAGTACTCCGCTCCCGAGTCTTACGATCCGCTCGAGGCCGCCTTGTATGACAAAGCGGGGGAGAGGGTCATGGCCGCCGCTGCCAGGGTCGCCAGCGAGAGTTCGGGGCGGCAGGTCTCGCTGTACAAGAACAACTCGGACGGTAAGGGCAACTCCTATGGCGCTCATGAGAACTACCTCCTCTCCCGGGAGACACCCTTCGGCGATGTGATCCGCTACGCCATGACCTTTCTCGTCACGCGGCAGATCTTCACCGGTGCCGGAAAGGTGGGAAAGGAGAACGATCGTCCGGCGGTCGATTTCCAGATCACCCAACGCGCCGACTTCTTCGAGGAGGAGGTCGGGCTGGAGACGACCTTGAAGCGCCCGATCGTCAACACCAGGGATGAGCCGCACGGGGACCCCTCAAAGTACCGCCGTCTCCATGTGATCATCGGCGACGCCAACCTCTCCGAGGTCCAGAATTTCCTGAAGCTCGGAACCACGGCGCTCTTGTTGTCCGCCCTGGAAGATGGGGCACTGCCCGACCCGTTGGATCTGGGCGATCCCGTCGACGCCTGTTGGCAGGTGAGCCACGATGTCTCTCTGCGGCGTCCGATTGAGCTCGACGGGGGCGGCACCGCCACTGCGCTGGAGTTGCAAGTGCGCTATCTCGAGTGGCTCACCAAGTACGTGGAGAAGGAGCTCGATGACCCTGTGTGGGACCAGGTCATCGATGAGTGGGGGAGGACCCTCGCACTGCTCGAGACCGACCCCATGGAGCTATCCGACACCTTGGACTGGGTCGCCAAACAGCGCCTGCTCGAGGGATATATCGACCGGGACGGTCTCGACTGGTCAGCACCAAAGCTACGCGCCTTCGATCTCCAGTACCACGACGTCGACCCAGAGAAGGGCCTGTACAACCGGCTGGCGGCGCGGGGAGCGATGCGGCGCCTGTTCGACGAAGCGGCAATCACGAGGGCAGAAGTGAGTCCGCCCGAGCGGACGAGGGCCTATTTCAGGGGGCGCTGCGTCACCGCATTCCCCGGATCTCTGGTCGCCGCCAATTGGGATTCGCTGGTGTTCGACACTGGAGAGTCACATCTCAAACGGGTTCCTATGATGGAGCCCCTGCGTGGTGACGCGTTGAGGGTCAAGTCCCTCATCGACGACGCCGAAGACGCCGCCGATCTCCTGGATCGGCTAGGAGGATGATCTAGATGTCAGACCGCGAGCGCTCACAGGCTTCAAAGAGAGGCGATGAACAGGCGGCCGAGGATGCCGAGGCGACGGTCGAGTCCGAAGCCGACCTGGAGGCCCTCGACGACCTCTTGGACGAGATAGACGAGGTTCTCGAAGAGAACGCCGAGGAGTTCGTCAAGAACTATGTGCAAAAGGGCGGCGAGTGACGGATCGCCCGGTGGGTCCGCTCCCTCTCGATGCCCCACTGCCCGGCCCAAGCTTCACCGACCTCCTCGAGGCGATGGGTGCAGGACCGGCCATCTCGATTCCTGAGGGAATGAGCCCGATATCCGCCCCGGAGGGAACGACGGTGCTGGCCCTTCGCTACCAGGACGGCGTGGTGATGGCCGGCGACAGACGCGCCACCGAAGGCCACCTCATCGCTCACCGGAGGATGCGAAAGGTGTATCCCGCCGACCGATTCTCGGCCGTGGCGATCGCAGGAACCGCGGGGCTGGCAATCGACATGGTCCGGCTGTTCCAGGTGGAATTGGAGCACTACGAGAAGATCGAAGGGATCGCGCTGTCTCTGGACGGAAAGGCGTCCTTTTTGGCCCGCCTGGTCAGAAGTCAGCTGCCCATGGCATTCCGAGGGCTCGTCGTGGTCCCGCTCTTTGCCGGCTTCGACAAGCGGGACCAATCCGGCCGGGTCTACAGCTTCGATGCCGTGGGCGGACGTTATGAGGAGAGCGAATTCGCAAGCACGGGGTCGGGAGCCAGACTTGCCAAGTCCTACCTGAGGACCGTTTGGACTGAAGGGATGAGCGCCGAAGACGCCCTATCCGCCGGTGTCCGAGCCCTGGTGGCTGCATCGCAGGAGGACACAGCGACCGGTGGCCCCGATCTGTTGCGCGGGATTCTCCCCAACGTCGTTCGCATCGACTCGACCGGTGTGGAGGAACTCGATGATGAAATTGTCCTCCCGGTCGCAGAAGCAGCGGTGGAGAGCGTGCGATGACCATTCCGTTCTATGTCGCTCCCGAACAGCTGGTACGTGACAAGGCCGAGTTTGCTCGCAAGGGGATCGCCCGGGGGCGCTCAATCATCGCCATCGACTATGCCGACGGAGTCCTGCTGCTCGCCGAGAACCCGTCTACAGCTCTTCACAAGATCTCTGAGATGTACGACCGCATCGCCTTTGCCGGCGTCGGGAAGTACAACGAGTTCGAGACACTCCGGAAGGCGGGAATTCGCCAGGCCGACCTCATGGGTTACCTCTACTCCAGACAGGATGTGACTGCGATGGGGCTTGCCACGGCGTTCGCTCAGACTCTGGGAATGATCTTCACCAGGGATCCCAAGCCCTTCGAGGTCGAGGTGTTGATCGCGGAACTCGCCGAGGACGGGGAGCATCGTCTCTTCAGAGTCACCTACGACGGCACCCTCTTCGACGAGAGGAGCTTCGTCGCCATCGGCGGTAAGGCCGAGCAACTATCCGAAGCGCTGGGAGAATCGTGGCGGGAGGGTATGACACTCGATGAAGCGCTCCGCGTCGGAGCCGAGGCTTTTCGCTCGGTGGAGGGAAGGGACTCGGAGGGTTGGGAAGCCGCCGTCCTGGACACTGCCAACGGCCGTCGAGCGTTCCGACGACTCGACCCTGCCGACCTCGACGACAAGTAGATCGTCGACTCACCCACGCAGCGAGCGTGCGACGCGTCTGAGTCTTCCCCCTGCGTCCTGGCACGGTTTAGCCTGGCGACATGGATCGGCGCATATTCGGGCTGGAAAACGAATACGGAGTCACCTGCACGCTCAGAGGTCAGCGCCGTCTCAGCCCGGACGAAGTCGCCCGATACCTGTTCCGCAGGGTCGTCTCGTGGGGACGCTCATCCAACGTCTTCTTGGAGAATGGGGCGCGTCTCTACTTGGACGTCGGATCCCATCCCGAATTCGCGACTCCCGAGTGCGATGTGATCGAGGACGTAGTGGCCCACGACAAGGCGGGGGAGCGCATCCTCGAAGGCCTGGTCAGGGGAGCGGAGGAGCGACTCGAAGAAGAGGGCATACGCGGAGAGATCTTCATCTTCAAGAACAACACTGACAGCGCCGGAAACTCGTATGGCTGTCACGAGAACTACCTGGTCAGCAGACATAAGGACTTTCATCGCACAGTGGACGTCCTCATCCCGTTCCTGGTCACTCGTCAGATTTTCCTCGGTGCCGGCAAGCTCACCCAGACCCCCAGGGGCACGGCGTTTTCCATAGCCCAACGCGCCGATCACATATGGGAAGGCGTCTCCTCGGCCACCACCCGATCGCGGCCCATCATCAACACCAGAGACGAGCCACACGCGGATGCCGAGCGTTACCGGAGACTCCATGTCATCGCCGGGGACTCGAACATGAGCGAGTACGCGACATTCGTCAAGGTGGGAACCATGGTGGCATTGCTACAGATGATCGAACGCGATGTGGTCTTCCGGGATCTCACCCTGGAAAACCCCATCAGGGCGATCCGAGAGGTATCCCACGACATCACGTGCACCCGCAAGATCAAACTCGCCAATGGTCGGGAGTTGAGCGCCCTCGACATCCAATGGGAGTACCTGGATCGTGCAATGAGGTTTGCCAGGAGTCCCGGGTTTCCGCCCGAGGTTCAGCGTGCGGTGGACCGGTGGGAGCACCTCCTCACGGGACTCGAGAAAGACCCCATGACCCTGGATCGCGAAGTCGACTGGGTGATGAAGCATCGTCTGTTGGAGCGTTACGCCCAGACTCGTCAGGTCACAATGTCAGACCCGAGAATGGCCATGATGGACCTCGCCTACCACGACGTCGACCGAACGCGAGGCCTGTTCTACATGCTGGAGAACAGGGGGCTTGCCGAGCGGATCGTCAGCGACGAGAAAGTCGCGGAGGCGGTGACGAAGCCGCCGGAGACGACCAGAGCACGGCTGAGAGGCGCATTTATCAAGGCTGCGAAAGCAAAAAGAAGAGATTTCACGGTCGATTGGGTTCACCTGAAGCTGAACGATCAGGCTCAGCGAACCGTCATGTGCAAGGACCCGTTCAAGTCGCACGATGAGCGAGTGGAGAAGCTCATAGAGAGCTTGTGAGGCTTGATTGCCGGCCTACTTTGGCTGATTGCGTCCTATCCGCACCTTCATAAGCCTGACCAGGGGGGCTAACTCGAGCCGACCCGGAAGTCGGGATCTCCTCCAGCCAAACAGACGCCGGTCGGCTGATAAATGGCGGCCGACTTTGGCTGATTGCCTCCTATCCGCACCTTCATAAGCCGGCCCGGAAGTCGGGATCTCCTCCAGCCAAACAGACGCCGGTCGGCCGTGAACGATGCCCGCTGAAAGCAACATCCCCGCTTAACGTGGAGGCGCAAGCCGGTATCCAATGCAATCTGTAGTAGAGCGCACCCTCAACCTCCTGATCTACCTCCTCGAGTCGCCGCGACCGGTTACGGCCAACGAAGTTCGCAATACCGTCGCCGGGTACGGCGAGCAGTCCGACGAGGCGTTCCACCGCATGTTCGAGCGGGACAAGGACGTGCTCCG
>JAWWBL010000081.1:0-7749 GCA_033720975.1 Acidimicrobiia bacterium
CCCCTCCGATGGCAGGATCGTCCCGCCACCTCCTCCAAAGATGCGGATGTGGGTTGCTTCCCTCTCAGCAAGCAGGTCCTGGAGGTATCTGTAGAACTCCATGTGACCGCCCTGATAAGAGGTGACGGCGATGGCGTGAGCGTCCTCCTCGATTGCCGTCTCCACGATCTCCAGACCCGTCCTGTTGTGGCCGAGGTGGATCACCTCGGCCCCCTGGGACTGAAGGATGCGCCGGAAGATGTTTATGGAAGCGTCGTGACCGTCGAACAGCGTCGTGGCCGTCACGAACCGGACCTTGTTCTCCAGTTGTGCGCTATGGGGTGCAGGCATGAGTCATGACAGGAGAGGGACTAGCTCAACTGTACCGGTGATTTGACCACATGGGCCCCTGACGTCCTGTGGAAAACCCGAGTAGAGTGCAGGTATGGCGCAGTTCACGGGGCGCATGCAGGGTCCGCGACTCCAGCCGTCGACGGTGTTGATCGACATCAGCGATGGAAGGTTTCGCGTCTCGGCCGGCCGACGGCAACTCGGCTCCTGGCCACTCGCGAGCGTGCATACGGAGCGGACATCGATCTACCGATTCTCACTATCGGTTGCCGGGGAGGAGTTCGACTTCTTCCCGGATGACCCCTCCGCATTCTCAGACACGGCCGGCGCCGTCGTCGATCTGACCGGCTCATCCGGCAGATTCGGGCTCAAGGCGAGGATCGAGGAAGCAGCCGCCAGCGGCTGACAAGCCCTTGAGCGGTGGCAGACTGACTGCATGATCAGTCGGCTTGTCTCCCGAGGTCTCTTCGCTGGCGCCGTCCTACTCGGCGTGGAGGCGGCGTACGCAGTACTGCGGCCATCGCCCGATCTTCCCGAGTTCGACCCGTCCAGCGAGTTCGGCGATCCCGACGACCCGACCCTTCGCGTCGCGGTCCTAGGAGATTCTTCTGTGACGGCTCCCGGCGTCAACGGGCCCGAGGAGATCTGGGTCAGCCACGTCTGTCGCCGGCTGGCCGACGACCGGAGGGTGCTCCTCAGGTCCTTCGCCGTTGGAGGCGCAATGGCACGAGATCTCATCGAAACCCAGGTGGATCAGGCCCTCCGTTTTCATCCCGACGTGGTCTTCGTCTCGGTAGGTGCCAACGACACCATCAAGGGCACCCCACTCCGGAGATTCAGATCCGATCTAGGCCAGCTCATAGGCAAGCTCGCCGCCACGGGTGCCCTCGTGATTCAGAGCGGGGTTGGCGACCTGGGGACGATTCCACGCCTCTATCCCCCTCTCCGCAACCTCATGTCGCGAAGAGCGGAGCGATTCGACCGCGCCCACTGGGAGGTCGCCGAACATCACGGAACCATCGTGGTCAATCAGCGCAGCGACGATCTCAGCCTCTGGTATCGGGACCGATCGCTGTGGGCGGCCGACCTCTTTCACGTCAGCGCCCGAGGACACGAGCGCTGGGCGGAGCTCGCCTGGAAAGCGCTCGATCCGGCACTAAACGGATCACATGGAACGAGATGAGGCCTTGGCGCGGCTGGCTCGATCCCCGGTCGCCCGGCTGGGAACGATCACCGCAGACAAGAGGCCTCACATCGTCCCGGTGACATTCGCTGTCGTCGACGAATCGGTGCTCACGATGATCGATCAAAAGCCCAAGTCGACCCGAGCCCTCAAGCGTCTCAGCAATCTACGCCACGACTCGAGGGCGACACTCATTGCCGACCACTACGAAGACGACTGGAGCCGTCTCTGGTGGGTCCGCGTCGACGGTGAAGCAACAATTCATCCCGGGGGGGAGATCTGGGAGACCGCACGCAGAGAACTCGCGGCAAAGTACCGCCAATACCATCTCGCTCCCCCGGAAGGGCCCGCCATCGCGCTCGTGATAGAACGTCTCAGCTTCTGGGCGAGCACTCCCTGACGCCGCTCTCCGTCGCCAGCAAGTCGACCACCTCGTCGTGGTCCGCGACCGGGACCGATCCCAGAACCCGTTCTTCGACCGTAACGCCGACGGCAGTGCTGTCGGATCGGCGTTCGGACAGGACCCGGTCGTAGTAGCCGGCACCGCGTCCCAGCCTGGCGCCGCTGCGATCGAAGGCGACTCCCGGGACCAGGATCACATCGAGTTGGCTGATCGGCACCACCTCACCGCGATCGACAGGCTGCTCCATTCCCCATTCGTGGACCTCCCGTGGCACGTCGCGGTCGCGAAAGGTCAGCGACCGGTCCCCCTCCACTCTGGGAAGGACCCACCGCCAGCCGGGTAGCCGGTCGAAGAGGTTCGCCACGTCGACCTCATCTCGCATTGCCACGTATGCGGCGGCGGTCCCGGGGAGCCGGCGGGACAACCAGACGAACAGTGATGAGGTGACGAGAAGACCCACTCCGGGATCGATCGGAGCCATGTCCCCCATCAGCCGGCGAACTCCGTCTTTTTCCATGAGTCAAGGCTAAATGCCCTCCCACTACGCTCGCCCAATGCGATGGGTGGTGACGCTGGCTCGGTCCATATCGACCTGGGTCTCGGGCGTGGTCGCGACGATCATCCTGGGCCCGATAGCGGTAGTCATCGCCATAATCAACGACACATCACCCTGGATCGAAAAACTCATCCAGGCGTGGAGCTCGGTATGGCTGAGGACTTCCGGATGCCGTCTCGAGATAGAGGGCCAGGAAAACATTGACCCGGAACGGTCCTATGTGGTGGTGGCAAACCATCTCTCGACGCTGGACATCATGGCCTGTTTCAGAGCGACCGGCATCCCCATCCGCTATCTCGCCAAAAAGGAGCTCTTCCGGCTGCCGATCCTGGCTCAAGCCATGCGAGCTGTGGGGATCATCGAAGTGGATCGGGCGGCGCGAGGCGCCATCCACGCCTCGGTGAACCGCCAGGCGAAGGAGCTGATAGAGAAGAGGAGAAGCTTGATCATCTACGCCGAGGGGACACGTCCCAGGAACGGGATCATGAAGCCGTTCAAGAAGGGTGCCTTCACCATGGCCGTGGCGAGTGGGCTCCCGATCCTCCCAATGTCGATACACGGCTCGTTCGAGGCCATGCCGCCCGGCACACCGTGGGTGCGCGGCGGTCCGGTGAGGATCGTCATCGACCCAGCGATAGAGACCGAGGGCATGACCCACGGCGAGGTGGGCGAATTGCGAGATCAGGTGCGAGCCATAATCGCCGAACGGGTTTCGGCGATGGGAGGAAGGGTCTCCTCGTAGCCCACCGTGTGGCAGAATGTCGCCTTCGTCAGGAGGAGAAGAATTCCGATTTACCTGGATCGTCATGAGAACCTGGAAGTGACGCCAGACCAGCTGTATCAGGCCCATCTGGCCGACCTCGAAGCTCAAGAGAAGTTCGGGGTCAACTACATGTCCTACTGGTTCGACTACAACAAACGCAGCGCTTTCTGTTTAGTCGATGCGCCGTCTCCGGAGGCGGCGGAAGCGGTGCACGCCGAGGCTCATGGCGTGATGGCCGACAAGATCATCGAAGTGGACCCGACCGAGGTCTACAAGTACATGGGTGCCGGACCCCCCGCCGCCGGTCCTTCATTTGACCCTGACGGCAGCAACGAGCAGACCTTGCGCACGATTGTCTTCACCGACATCGTTGGATCATCGGATGCCGCCAACCGCTTCGGCGACGAGATCGCAATGGCGATGCTCCACAGTCACAATCGAATCGTTCGTGAGAGTCTCGAATCCTTCGCTGGTCGCGAGGTAAAGCACACCGGGGATGGGATCATGGCCAGCTTCAAGTCGGTCAGCAGCGCCATTCGCTGTGCGCTTGCGGTGCAAGAGGAGCTCCAATCGCACAACAGCGACCCCGACTCGCACCAGGTCCATGTCCGCATTGGCCTTGCTGCCGGCGAGCCCGTAGCAGAGGACGACGATCTCTTCGGAACGGCGGTGAACCTCGCGGCCCGGGTCTGTGACGTCGCCGAGGCCGGGGCCGTCTTCGTGACGAATGTCGTCAAGGAGCTGTCGGTGGGCAAGAACTTCCAGTTCGAGCACGTGGCCGACGTGGAGCTCAAAGGCTTTCCCGACCCCGTGCCCGTCTCGCGGGTGGTCTCTCAGTCGTAGACACCGGCCAGGAACGACCGACCGCCTGACACAACACAGAGGAGCGCACCCGCAGAGGTGACGATCTGATAGCGGTCTGAATGCTCCTCCCCCGCCCACCAACGCCCAGAGAGCCGCCACGGGCCGCTCCAGGTGAGCACGGGCTCCCATCTCGTCCCCAGCCTGACCCTGACAGGCATTCCGCCATCCCACTCGATCTCGAGTGGCTCCAGATTGGGAGGGACCAGGGCTGGAGCCGGCGATGGGGTGGCTCCCGTCCAGGGACCAGCCCGGTCACGGGAGGCCTCGGCCTCGGGCTCGCCCCATCTCGACCAGGCAACCCGCTCACCGGGCATCCGACCGCCTTGTACCCGCCCCGTCACAACTCCTTCCGGGCCGAGCAGGGCCTGTGCCCGAGCCAGGGCTCGCTCCGTTTCGATGACCGAAGACTCATCCGACAAAATCCCGAGTTGGCGGCCCTCGCCAGAGAGGTCGTCCGGGTAGATGCTCAGCCCAACGATCCCACCGGGGACACCTGCGGTCTCCACCCAGGCCCTCAACTGCCACCACACCCGATCTAAAAGGGCCTTCTCGGTGAAGGGGTCTGCCGACCGCCACACTCTCCGGCGTGATGGTCCCTCGGCAGCCAAAGCTGTGATCGTCACACAATGAGGGGCCACCCCTGCAGCACGCAGACGCTGCAACATGCGCTCGCCCATTGTCCTACCGGCGAAAGCGACCGCGTCGAGGTGGACCAGCGGGTCCTCGAAAGACATCTCGACACCCAGCTCCGGCGGTATCTCGCGAGGGTCAACCAGACGGTCCTCACCCGTGGCGAGTCGATGGGCCATCACACCCTGATTGCCAAACCTGGTTGCCAACGACTCACGAGGAAGCCGTGCGAGATCTCCAAGAGTTGCCAAGCCAAGCCAACGGAAGGTTTCGATCATCTCCTCCCCACCCATCGACTCCCGCAAGGAGCTCAGGTCGAGACGGGAGAGGAAGCCGATTGTGTCGGTGACTACCTTCGGTTCGCCTGGATGCGCGGTTGCCGCAGCCCACCTGGCGGCAAAGGGGCCATCTGCAATTCCGATCAGAGCTTGCCAACCGTCTCGCCGTTCCTGGTCTCCCTGCTCCTGGAGATCCTCGTCGATCCGCTTCGCAAGAGCCTCCTCACCCCCATAGAAGCGCACCGCCCCCGCTACGGGGACGAACAACAGCCCGGGTGAGACAACCTCGACCCTGGGCACCAACCTCTCCACTGACTGGACCACCGACTCGAATCGACGGGCCTCGTCTCCCAGGTCACGCGGGAGAACGGTGGCAAAAGGCGCAAGCGCCTCCGCCTCCCGGCGGGGCATGCCGAGAACCACTCCGGCGGCCAGGACTTCGTCGGTAGCTCCGGTGACTCGATCGTCTACAACCAGGACCGGCTCACCCGGTGGCGCGTCTCGCCTGGTCAACGACCACATCGGAAACCAGACGCACAACGTCCGTGCCTTCATCTTCCACCTCAAAGCGACGAGTCATTCCTGCAACCCCCTTCCCGGACGCCTCGATGACAAGACGTCTCTTCTTCAACTTCCCGTGACCGCGGTCCGCCCCCTCCCAGGTGACACCCAATGCCCGCAGCCGCAAATGGGCTATCCCCGCGGGCAAGCCCCTCCCCATCGATCTCATCGCCACCGCCACTCGACGAGCACGGGCCAGAGCGGCAAGACGGCGAAGATCGTGCTCTTTGACCTGGGCGGGAACCTCGGCGTAAACCGCACGCACTCCTTCGAGGATGGCTGCGGTCACCTTCGGCCAGAGAACGTGGCTGTCACATCGGACGATGGCCAATCTCTCGCCGATAACACCAGCTTCCCAGGCGGCTCCAGGGGAAATCCAACCTCTGGTATCGATCACGACCACCGGTGCCACCCTGGAATGAGGGGCAAGCAGCCCAAGGCCCAACCGGGTTAACCCGGTACCGGCGACACCGACCATCTCGATGAGCCGCCCGGGCTGGAGACGCATGTAGCCCTCTTGGTGGGAAAGGGTTGTGATGTCGGTGCTCTTGACACCCTCGGTACCCAACATGTCTCCATTCGGGCCGACCAAGGCTAGTCGAACATGTGTTCGATGACAAGAGGGGTGGATTCGGCCGCACCGGCCAGTTCTCGCCAATAGAGTCAGCCTGCCCGTCACACACAAAAGGAGGACCGATGTCAGACGAGCAGCACATGTCCGATATGCCAGAACCGACCCCATCCCCAAGTCCAATGAGTGGAATGGGTGACCTTTCGTCGGGTGCGGGGATGTTGACGCTAGGAGCGATCGTTCTCATCGCCACCTACGTGATATTCGGGCTGATTTCAAACGACTACTGGGTCGGATGGATGGCAGTGGTGCCCGCGGTCCTAGTGGTGCTCCTGCAATGGAACGACGGGTCTTTTGCAGAGAGAATCGCGTCGAAGTCCACCCTCATGAAAGCCCTGGGCTACGTCATCGTCATTGTCGGTGCCCTCGCCTTGATCGAGGACATTCGATTCCCGGAGGGGACACTCGACGAGATGCCGGACTTGCTGGGAGCACTTGCTGCATACGCCGGGTATGTCCTCGCATTCCTGGGAGCTCGCTCGATCAAGGCCTGACCTCAACTGGCCGGTCCCGGTAAATAGAGTCGGCCTGCCCGTGACACACAAAGGAGGACCGATGTCAGACGAGCAGCACATGCCGGATATGCCGGACGAGCACGGGATGTCAGAACCCCCGGAACCGGATCCAACCGGGCAAGTCAGGACGGGTATGCCGTCCATCGACGACTTCTCCACCGGAGAAGGGCTGATAACGCTCGGCGCCATGATCCTTCTCGGCGTCTGGCTCATATTCGACGTAATCACCGACGACTACGGGCTGAGCATTTTGACGGTCGTGCTCGCTGCGGCAGCTGTGATCCTGCCCCGTCTCAAGAGCGAAGCGGTTGAGGCTTATCACACCCTTGGAATGACGATGAAGGCGCTCGGTTGGGCACTTGCCCTCACGGGAGCAGTGGAGATCATCGCTGACCTCGAAGCGGGAATCTTCTCCTCCGACGCAACCACGATCATTGCCGGTGTTCTCGGCTGGCTCGGATTCGGTGTGGTGTTCCAAGGAGCTCGGACCGCAAAAGGCTGACTCAGCCCTCCTCGAGCTCCTCCAAGGTCTTCGGCCAGTCGTCTTTGAGCAGACGGGACAGTGATCTGTCCGCAAGCAGCTTGCCCCCGGTCTGACAGGTAGCGCAATAGTTCGTCTCGTTGGAGGCATAGACGATTCGCTGAACGGGTGATCCACACCTGGGGCACTTCTCGCGGTATTTGCCGTGAACCGCCATGTCGTCGCGAAACGCGGTGACCTTGGTGGGCCACCCATCACCGACCTCCTCGCGAAGCCGGTCTGTCCACTCTGTCAGCGACTCGACCACGGCCGCATGCAGACGGCCGACCTCCTCATCGCTCAACCGGCCGGTGCGCTTGACCGGTGACATCCGTGCGCGCCACAGGATCTCGTCTGAATAGGCATTGCCGATGCCGGAGAGGATGCGGGGATCGGTGAGTGCCCTTTTCAGAGTTCGATTCTCCCTTCGGATCGCCGCCGCGAACTCCTCGCGGCTTGCATCCAGCGGCTCGATCCCACCCCGGTCGAGATCCGCTACTCCTGCCCAACCGTGA
>JAWWBL010000082.1:0-7544 GCA_033720975.1 Acidimicrobiia bacterium
GCAGACGGGCGTCCTGCCTGGATTCCCGGAGAGAAGAGACTGCCGGTCGCTTGGTACGAGCCAGGGACGATCGGCTACCTTTCGGTCTTCGCCAGGGAGACCGGATGGAGATAAAGCCGCTCATAACAGCCGAGGAGATCGAGGAGAAGCTCGCCGAGATCGGCAAGCGGATCTCAGAGGACTACGCGGGCAAAGAAGTCTTGCTGGTTGGTGTCTTGCGAGGGGCATTCATGGTCATGGCCGACCTGGCGCGCCACATCGATCTCCCGTGTGAGTTCGACTTCATGGCCGTCTCCTCATACGGAGCGTCTACCCAGACCTCCGGCGTGGTGCGGATCCTCAAGGACCTCGATGAAGAGATCGAAGGTCGTCACGTTCTCATCGTCGAGGACATCATCGATTCGGGGCTGACACTCAACTACCTGCTTAAAAGCCTCCGAGTCCGAAAGCCGCAGTCTTTGGAGATCGCCGCCCTCCTTCTCAAAGAAGGCATTCAGCGTGTGCCCATCGATGTCAAGTACGTCGCCTTTCCCATTGGCCCCGAATTCGTGGTGGGGTATGGCCTCGACTACGCCGGCAAGTACCGAAACCTGCCTTATGTCGGTGTGATGGGGGAGACAAGCGGGTAAGAGAGGGGTTCGCTTACCGGGTTGGTGGCCGTAGCATTGTCCCGGTAGGACCCTTCGAACCGAGGCTCTGTGAACCGAACTGTCCGCAATCTCGTCGTCTACGGGATGTCGTTCATCCTGATCATCATCATGTTCCAGTGGTGGATCAATCAGGTGTCCGGTCCCGAAGAGATCCAAATCTCGGAGTTCGTGGAGAACGTCGAAGGAGGCGCCTACGAGGACGTCGTCCTTCTGGGTCGGTCTCATCAGGCCCAGGGCCGTCTCGAGGGGAGCCAGGCGGGACCTGACGCCTACGACCACGTAGCGTCCTACGTGGAGGGTTTCGAGCCCGAGCTCACCGCACTTCTCGAGGCCAACCGGATCCCGTGGTCAACCGATCCCGAGCCTCCCGGTTTCTGGGAGTTGTTGATCGGTTTCCTTCCCTGGCTGTTCCTGCTCGGCTTCATGGTGTTCATCTTCATGCAGATGCAGGGTGGAGGGAACCGGGTCCTTCAGTTCGGCAAGTCGAGAGCCAAGCTGGTGGGCAAGGAGCAACCCAAGGTGACTTTCGACGACGTCGCCGGACTGACCGAGGCCAAGGAAGAGCTCGAGGAGATCAAGGACTTCCTACAGAGCCCTGACCGCTATCGCCAGATGGGGGCGAAGATTCCCAAGGGTGTGCTGCTTTTCGGGCCTCCAGGCACTGGTAAGACATTGCTGGCCAGGGCGGTTGCCGGTGAGGCCGGTGCTCCCTTCATGTCGATTTCGGGGTCCGACTTCGTGGAGATGTTCGTCGGTGTCGGAGCTGCTCGAGTGCGCGATCTATTCGAGCAGGCCAAGCAGAGTGCTCCGGCGATTGTCTTCATAGATGAGATCGATGCGGTTGGCCGGCACCGGGGCGCCGGGCTTGGAGGGGGTCACGACGAGCGTGAGCAGACGTTGAACCAACTTCTCGTCGAGCTAGACGGGTTCGAGGGCAATTCAGGTGTCATCGTCATGGCCGCGACCAACCGGCCCGACATTCTCGATCCCGCGCTTCTCAGACCGGGCCGATTCGACCGCCAGATAGTCGTTGACGCACCAGACCTGGAGGGACGGGAGGCGATTCTCGACGTGCACTCCCGAGGCAAGCCTCTCGATTCTGAGATCGACCTAGAAGTGCTGGCGCGACGCACTCCCGGCTTCACTGGTGCCGACCTGGCCAACCTGATCAACGAGGCAGCCCTCCTCGCCGCCCGACGCCGCCAGAAGGCGATCGGCATGCAGGAGTTGGACGAGGCCATCGACCGAGTCATTGCCGGGCCAGAGCGCAAGTCGAGGGTGATGACAGACGAGGAGCGGAAGGTCATCGCCTATCACGAGACGGGGCACGCGCTGGTTGGGTTCGCCCTCCCGATGTCGGATCCTGTCCACAAGGTGACGATCGTGGCCAGGGGCCGCTCGCTGGGCCACACCCTTGCCCTGCCGACTCATGACAAGTACCTGTCTCGACGAAGCGAGTTGGTTGATCAGCTCGCGATGCTGCTCGGTGGTCGGACAGCCGAGGAGATGATCTTCGCCGATCCGTCGACGGGTGCGGCCAACGACATCGAGAAGGCAACCGCCATTGCCAGGCGGATGGTGATGGAATACGGGATGAGCGACGAGTTGGGCCCGATGCAGTACGGCAGGCCCACCAGCGAAGTCTTCCTGGGCCGGGACTATGCACGCCAGCAGGACTATTCGGACCAAGTCGCCGCTTTCATCGACGCCGAGGTCCGAAAGCTGATCACGGCGGCCCATGTGGAGGCCCGAACCATCTTGGAGCGCCATCGCGACGCAATGGAGCGGATGGTCGAGGCGCTTCTGGAGAAAGAGACCGTCGATCGAGACGAGGTCGTCGAACTGTTCCACGACGTGCCCAAGTGGGAGCACGATGTCGAAGGCTCCTTGAGGATCAAATACCCGGAGAACCCGGTGATCCCGCAGGAGCGGGACGACATCGCGGCTGCTGAGCGCAGTGAGGAAGACAAGGACGAGCTCACCGAGTCCCTGAAACTCGATCGCAAGCTTCCAAAGACAAGCGGAAGGCCGGCCGAGGCCTGAGCCGGACCTACTCCTCCACCCTCTTCAAGATCAGGTCACCCGACACCAGCTTCGCGCGCAGCGAGATCTTCCGGGTCGGTGTTACCGGCTCGGCATCATCCGACCGCTCCGGCAGGCGCAGCTCCCCCGAGAGGGTCGTGACGTCGAGGTTGATCTTGGTGCCTGCCGGAACCCCGACAGTCACGTCCCCCGACATCGTCTTGAACGATGCCCTGTCCCCGGCAAATCGACCGAGCGTTATGTCACCTGATGCGCTGTTCGCCTTGACGGGCCCTTCGCAGTCCCGAATGTGCACGTCCCCGGATGCCGCCGAGCACTCAGCCTTGCCCTCGCACCGCCCGATCATGACGTCGCCAGATGCGCTGGCGACCTTCAGATAATCGGAGACCCGGCCGATCTCCACATCCCCGGAGGCGGTCTTGACGTTGCCACTATGGATCTCGTTCAACTCGACGTCGGCTGTGGCGCTCTTGATGAACACGTCTCCGAGACGAACTGTCGAATCGATGTTCGCGGTCGCAGTCGAGATGGTGGCGTCGGTCCCTTCGGGTGCTTTGATCACGACGTTGGCCGAGTTTCTACCCGATGCCCAGCGACTGTCGCGGTCTGACGAGATGTAGATCTGCCCCCCACGCTGGGACACCTCGAACTTGGGATCATTGGTGTCGACCACCACCTCGATACGCCCCTGCTCGCCCGGCCGTATGTCCACCCGACCTGCGGTCAGGTACACGTCGAGTGAAGTGTTGGAGTCGACGTCGAATTCGTAGTTGTTCACAGCTCCACCTCTATTCGGCGGCGTCCCCCAGCAGCTCGCTTCGCCTGGGAGGCGGCCTTTAGGGCATCGACCACGTAGGCGTTGATCGAGTCACCGGTCGAGTCGGCAGCCTCGGCGATGATCTCCTTCAGGTACTCGGGGAGCCGCAGTGTGATCCTGGCTTCGCTGTCGCTGGCGCCCGGGGGCGGAGGCGGGGGAGGGGAACCTGCGACCGTGTCCGAGACGACGAGCTCCGGGTCACCTTCGACAAGCCGCACTTCGACATTCTGAAGCTCGAGCTGGCTGGAGACCTCGGTGGCCGCCATGCTGGCGACATCGATGAGGGCTTGCCGAATTGCCGGTTGCAGAGCCGCCATCAGCTGAGCGCCGGCCTCGGCAACTTCCGGGCCGGCGACTCTCAGCTGTGTCTCTACGGAAGCCTCCAGGCTGTTGATCACGTGTGCTAGCTGCACTTACGCCGCCTTGCCGGTTGCCTCGCGGATCCGCTGTTGGAGGATTGCCTCCACCGCGTCCTGTGTGGTGATCCTGATCATGGTGTCCTTCTTCCCATCATCGTGACATCTGTATGATGTCATAGTGATGTCACAATACAGTCAAGTTGGCATCCTTGTCAACCCCTTTTCTCGATTTTTTGGAATCCAAAGCAGGCAACGCATAGTTTCCTCCCTCATGGGACCGATAGACGAAGCCCGAATCGAGAAGGCGGTGCGGGAGATCATCGAGGCGCTGGGCGAAGATCCGGATCGTGAGGGCCTCGTCGAGACGCCGGAACGAGTGGCTCGCTTTTACGCGGAAGTGTTCTCAGGGATCCACGAGGACCCCGAGCAGGTAGTGGATGCTTTCTTTGGCGAGGAGCACTACCAGGAGATCGTCATGGTCAAGGAGATCCCCTTCTACTCGATGTGCGAGCACCACTTCGTGCCGTTCCACGGCCATGCCCACGTCGCTTACCTGCCCAAGGGGAGGGTCACCGGGCTGTCCAAGTTGGCTCGCCTCGTCGAGGGTTTCGCACGGAGGCCGCAGATGCAGGAGAGGCTCACCGCTCAGGTGGCAGACTGCCTCGAAAAGGCTCTCGACCCGTTAGGAGTCTTGGTCGTCATCGAAGCCGAGCACCTCTGTATGTCGATGAGGGGGGTAAAGAAGCCCGGCTCGAAGACGGTCACCTCGGCAGTGCGCGGCCTCATGCAGTCCAACGCATCGACACGTTCGGAGGCAATGTCTCTCCTCTTCGGAACTGGTAACTGACGGAGTGGCCGGGCCGGCTACGACGTGGATGTTGGGGGAGGGGCTCGAGCTCGATTTGGAAGCGGGAGCCCTGATGGGTGTCTTGAATGTGACCCCGGACTCGTTCTCGGACGGCGGCCTCTACACCGATCCGGGAATCGCAGTCTCTCACGCCCTCGACCTCGTCGCTGGCGGCGCCGCGATCGTCGACGTGGGTGGAGAGTCGACGAGGCCGGGGTCGACGGGGGTCAGCGAGGATGACGAGTTGTCCAGGGTGATGCCGGTCGTCGAGGGCCTGATTGCCAAGCAGGTGAGCGTAAGCATCGACACGTCCAAGCCCGGGGTGGCGGCGGCGGCACTGCAGGCCGGGGCCCTTGTCATCAACGACGTCAATGGGTTTCGCGATCCAGCCATGACGAGGGTGGCAGCCGAGCATGGCTGTGGCGTGGTGGTCATGCACATGCAGGGAACGCCAAGGATCATGCAGGACGACCCAAGCTACGAAGATGTGGTGCTCGAAGTCGAGTCGTTCCTACTCGCCCGGGCCGCCGCGCTCGAGGATGCCGGTGTGGCCCCCCAGAGGATTGCGATCGACCCCGGGATCGGCTTCGGAAAGGCGCTCAACGACAACCTCTCCATCTTGAAGCATCTCGAGCGACTTGCGTCACACAGCTATCCCGTCGTGCTGGGAACGTCACGGAAGAGCTTCCTCGGGCATCTCACCTCCATCCACGACCCCGAGAGCAGGGATGGGGCAACCGCTGTCACGACGGCGCTGGGATTTGTCCGAGGAGCAAGGATTTTCAGGGTGCACGATGTCGTCTCATCACGGCATGCGCTGCAGATAGCCTCCGCTATCGTGGCGTCCGACTGATGGGACGACTCGTTGCCGGCCTCAAACCGAGAGGTTTCACCTGGGTGATCAACGATCGTCTGGCCGTGTCCGACCGTGTCGGTGGCTCGGGGTTCCAACACCGAAGAGTCCGCCGCGAAGAAGAGATCACCTGGCTCGTGGAGGAAGCCGGCATCAACACGATCGTCTCGATGCTTCCCGGCAATCAGAACCTCGCCGCCTACCGCCAAGCCGGGATTGCGACCTATTCAGTCCCGGTCGGCAGCCCCATCGAGCCTGAGGACGTGGTGCGGGTTTTTGCCAACCTCGACAAGGCGCTGGCGCGTAACCATGCCCGGGTCTTAGTACACAGAGAAGTGATCGACGACACGGTGAGCGGCCTGCTTGGCGGGTATCTGGTCAGATCGGGGCTCGTCGAGGATCCGATCCTCGCCCTCGCCGTGATCCAGCAGATCCTGGGCCGGGCATTGGGCCCTGAGGGCCGATCGCTCATACCGGCTGCAGCTTCTTCGTGAGCGACCGCATTGACCTCGTCGGTATCGAGGTCTACGCCCGACACGGAGTGCTTCAGCAGGAGCAGGAGACCGCACAGGTCTTCAGAGTCGATGTGACCGCGTTTCTCGATCTCGAGGTGCCAGGTGAGACAGACCACCTCTCCGACACGATGGACTATGCGATTCTTGCCCACGACGTGCGCGAGGTGGTGGGGTCGGAGTCCCACAACCTGATCGAGAGGGTCGCGACCCGTGTAGCCGAGACCGTCCTCGCACATGTAAAGGTCGACCGGGTTGTGGTGACCGTGCACAAGCCTGAGGCGCCACTCGACGTTGCGGTCTCCGACGTGTCGGTGACCATCGACCGGGCTCGGTGACCCGATACGCCATAGGTCTCGGCTCCAATCAGGGAGACCGACTCGCCAATCTGATGTTCGCGGTCGACGCGGTAGGAGCGCTCGGGTCCCATCACACCGTCTCGGGCGTCTACGAGACTGAACCGATAGGCGGACCTGAGCAAGGGCCGTATCTCAACGCCGTCATGGTCATCGAGAGCCCCCTCGATCCCGAGGAGCTGCTGGAACAACTGCACCGCATCGAGGCAGGGGCCGGGCGGGAACGGGAGATTCGATGGGGCCCAAGGACACTCGACCTCGACATCATTGCCAAAGAGGGACCTCCCTGGAAGTCGAGAGGCCTGGTCGTGCCCCACCCGAGAGCTGCGCAACGCGAATTCGTGCTCCGGCCCCTGGTCGAGATATGGCCCGACGCGTTGGTGGCGGAGGCCACGACAGCTGTCCATGCCTTGGGCGAGGTCTCCGGACAGGAGATCGATCTACTGGCCCGCGACTGGGTGGTCGGGCTGTCTGATCGACCCGGGAAGCTCTTGGTAGGGGTCCAATTCGCCTGGTTCCTCGGAATTGGCATTGCGCTCGCCTTTGACGGATCCCTACCCGGCGACGATGTGAGCGGGACCCGTGTGCTTGGCGCGGTAATGACGGTCCTCGGGCTGATCTTCGCCTTTTTGTCGACGCGTCGACTGGGCGCCTCGATGACAGCGGTCCCCGAGCCGAAGGAGGGGGGCCGATTCGTCGACAGCGGCTTCTACCGGTTGGTGCGGCACCCCATCTACGGAGGAGTAGTGCTCTGGCTCCTGGGCACGTCTCTTTTTCTAGACAGCCTGGTCGGGTCATTGCTTAGCCTCGGTTTGGTTGTGTTCTTCTACGCAAAATCGGAGTACGAGGAGCGGCGGCTCCGCATCGCCTATCCCGAATACCGGGCCTATCGACAGAAGGTCAAGCACCGAATGATCCCGTTCGTCTTCTGACAATCGGCCCTACCGCGAGCCGTGAGGCCGTGCTACGGTCCAATGACAGTGCTTGGCCGCGGCCCCCCGCAGTCCTTCTGACCAGAACGCAGGCACAGGACAGGAGGAATCGATAGATGGCCAAAAGGTCGCGACAGCATCGCCAGGACATCCCGGGGTACGACGAGAGTCGCCC
>JAWWBL010000083.1:0-7446 GCA_033720975.1 Acidimicrobiia bacterium
CCACGTAGGTCCCGGCAGCGAAGCCGGCTGCGAAGGCAACCATCCTCCATGGGTCGTCCAACCCGGACAGCACCCTCGATACCGCGATCACCCAGATGAGCGACTCGAAGAATCCCAGCGCGGCAGCCGTCGTCCGGCGTCCTCTGCCGAGGAGGACGATGCGAACAGTGGCGATACCCACGTCGATGGCCCGAAGGAAAAAGATGAAGAAGAGATCAGCAGCTAGTTGCACATTGGAAGAGTAAGAGCGAACCGCGCGATAAGAGATGTCGGCCTAAAGCACTCCGTCGATCAGGTCGAGTGCTTCCCCCAGCAGGCGCCGCTCTTGTGGACTGAATCCTGCGGTCTTCTTGGCGAGAGCCCTGACTCGCGCCGCCCGACCCTTGTTGATGACGGCTCTCCCGGCGTCGGTGGCACGCACCTCGACCACCCTCCTGTCCTCGACCCCGCGCACCCGCTCGACGAGGCCGAGACTCTCCAGATTGTCGACGTGCTTGGTGATGGCCGGAGATGAAACCCTCTCGCGCCTGGCCAACTGACCGATGCTCTGTGGACCGCCAAAGACCAGGACCGAGAGAAGCGACGACTGGGGAGCGGTCAGGCCCATCACCTCGTCCACCTCGGAGATGGACCGGAGCAGTCGAATCGACACCGAGTTGAGCCGATTGGCCAGGGAGTTGAGCTCGGTGGCCGTGACACCTTCCGGGAGTGGGGGGGTCGTGCCTCTGCTTGACATCAATCTGTAACTCTAGTTATCCTTTAAGTCTAGTTACAGATTTGTTCCCGGAGGGACGATGAGCATCAACCGCATCGGCCAGATTCACATCACGGTCCAGGACATCGAAGGGGCAGTGGCGTTCTACCGGGATGTCGTGGGCCTCACTCACCTCTTCGACGTCCCCGCCCAACAGATGTCATTCTTCCAACTCGGAGAGACCAGGCTGTACCTCGGAAGGTCGTCGTCCCCCGAGTTTCAGTCAAACCCCATCCTCTATCTGGAGGTCGACGACATCGACGCCGAGCACGGGAGACTGCGCAAGCTCGGAGTCGAGTTCATGTCCGAGCCGTCGATCGCCCATCGCGACGAGAACGGTGAGCTGTGGCTCTCCTTTTTCCGCACTCCTGAGGGCCTACCGACGGCTCTGATGGAAACGAAAGCTACGGCCGGATAAGTGCCCATTGCTGTAGCAACAGTCACCGGAATCCGGGGAATGGTGCACTTCCAGCCGACGCACCGATGTCAGTGAGACCTCTTCCCTACCAGCGGCGACACTGCTAGCTTGCCGTCACGGGGCAGGTAGGAGGCTTCGTCGGAAGACGGAGACATGCCCCAATCCCAAGCCAGGACCCTGCCCTACCTACTGCTGGTCACCTCGATGGCCGCAGCCACCATCTTCCTACCCCGGATTCCTGCTCTCGCCGACACGCCGGAGTACTGCGGAAGGACCATCCTCATCCTCGATGAGTCGGGCTCGATCCAGCCTCACGAGACCACCGTGCGCTCCGCGGTCAACGCCTTCTTCACGCCTCTCATAGATTCGGACGCGGAAGCTCAGGTCGTCGAGTTCGGCAAGGAAGCGAACACCGTCTTCGGCTCATACCTCCCGATCGACGTCACGGCCGTGGCCAATGACTTCGGGCCCTATGTCAACGCCACCGCCGCCGGCGAGGTCTACGACCCGCCATCGACATCAGGGCCATCCACCAACTGGGACGACGCCCTCGACGAGGCGACCCAGATCAACGCCAGTTCAGGCGTGGCTCCTGTGGTCCTCTTCCTCACCGATGGTGACCCGACGGCATACAACCTGGACCAACCCGGCGACCCACTCTTTGGGACCGTCAACGTGAGTGGAACTACACCGACGGCGGTCAACCGGGCTATCGAGGAGGCGACTGAGCTCAAAGGGCAGGGATCACACCTGATTGGCATCGCCGTAGGTCCCGCCTTGCAAGACCCATCCGACAGCCTGAACAGGCTCAAAGCCGTAACGGGCGAAAACGTCTACGACGGGACCGGCATCCTCGACCTCAGCGCCACCGACGTGATCCTGGTCGAGAACTTCGCAGATCTCCCCGCGACGATGGCGCTGATCGCCCAGGCCCTCTGCGCCAACCCTGAGATCACGGTCGAGAAGACGGCCAGCTCGCCCGTCGTGATCCCCGGCACAGAGGTCACCTATCAGATCGATGTGACCAACGCCGGGAACGTCGATCTCCATGACGTCGTGCTCGATGACCCATCCGTCCCCGGATGCAGTGAGAACATCGGCACTCTGGCTGTTGGCGAGACAGTGACGGTGGAGTGCTCGATCGTTCTTTGGAGCCCACTGACCAACACCGCCACCGCGACGGGGACCGACCCGTTCGGAACGCCGGTTCAGGGTGAGGGAAGCGCCTCGACGATCCTCATCGCATCGGGAACGGGCACACCGGGATTCTGGAAGAACCACGAAGACGTCTGGCCGGTGGCCGGCGACACCGTTCTCATCGGTGACTGGAACCACAACTGGGTCTGCGACCCGACCGAGACCTGCCTGGAGATGACCCTCGCAGAGGCACTGGCCGCCCTGGGAACACCCCCCAGAGGCGACATGACGTGGAACCTGGCCCGCCCCCTGGTCGCCGCCTGGCTCAACGTCTCCGCAGGCAACGATCCCACGTGCATCGCCACCACGATCGACCTGGCCACAGCTTGGTTGCTCGTGCACCCGATAGGGAGCGACGTGCCAGGCTCAGACCCGGCCTGGGACACCGCGTCAAGTTGGGCGAAGACTCTCGACGACTACAACAACGGGCTGCTCTGCGCTGAGAGCCGCGACGCGGGCGAGGGCCCGGCAGAGGGAGCTGAGACCGAGTCATCGACGGGGGAAACACCGGCCACTGAGCCGGAGAACGATGAAGCGGCCGAGGATCCCGGCGCCGGCTGGGACGGCGAGGGAGGCAACCCACCACCCCACTCGAAGGGAAGAGGCAAGGGCTGACACGGCACTGCCTTCAACGGAGTCGGCGCCCATTAGGGTCGCCTGATGAGATTCGGAGCATTCGTGCCGCAGGGCTGGCGGCTCGACCTGGCCGGTATACCCGTCGAGGACCATTGGGTCACCATGGCCTCGATCGCCGCCCAGATCGAAGATCTCGGCTACGAGTCACTCTGGGTCTATGACCACTTCCACACCGTCCCCGAGCCCACCCAGGAGGTCACGTACGACGCCTGGGCCCTGATGGCGGCATTGGCCCCAGTGACCACGAGCGTGCGGTTGGGCCAGATGTGCACCTGCAACACCTATCGCCCGCCGTCGTATCTGGCGAAGATGGCCGCGTCGATCGACGTCATATCGGAGGGAAGGCTGGAAATGGGTATCGGCGCCGGGTGGTATGAGCACGAGCACGACGGCTACGGATATCCCTTCCTCCCACCGGGCCCACGGCTCGGCATGCTCCGCGAAGGCGTCGAGATCATGAAGGCGATGTGGACCGAAGAGGTCGTCGACTACCAGGGCAAGCACTACCAGCTGAAAGGCGGGATATGCCAGCCCAAGCCGCTCCAAGAACCGCACATACCCTTCTGGATCGCAGGTGGCGGGGAGAAGGTGACTTTGCGGATCGCCGCGATACACGCCTCGTACACCAACTTCGGGGTTGACCTCGAGAGCTTCGTGCACAAGTCGGCGATCCTCCAGAGCCACTGCAATGAGGTGGGCACCGATTACGACTCGGTCGTTCGCTCATCCAATTTCAACGTGATCTGCGACGAGACGGAAGCCGGCGTCGAGGAGATCAAAGGCTGGTATCGCGACCACCTGTCCAACTATGTAGACGAGGACAGAGTTGAGAGGGCTATGGGGCTCTACGAGAAGATGTCGGGCACACCCGACCAGATCGCTTCCAAACTCTCGAAATGGGACGCCGAGGGGATGACCTACGCGATCCTCTACTTCCCCGACGCCGCCTACGGCGCTGCGAGCCTCGATTTGTTCGCGAGGGAAGTCATCCCGGCGATGAGTTGACCCCGGCGCGGGGCAGCATTGCAGGTATCACCGTCAGAGCTGCAGCTGCAGCCACCACCATGCCAACCCACATGATCATGGACACCTGGCCGTGGATCGCAAGTGGCGAGAACCACAGGGCCGACAAGGCAATCGCAATGCCGAGGGCGTTGGCCACGATCGGCCTACCCGCGCGGTCTATGGCCCTGAGCACATAGCCGGGCCCGTCCTTCCGAGCTATGTCGATGGCGGCTACGAAGTGGATCGCATAGTCAATGCCAACCCCAAGGATGATGCTCGAGACCACGGCGGTCATCAGATTCAGCTGGATGTTCGATACTGCGATGAAGCCGAGCACGGCGACAACCGTGAGGGCAATCGGCACTAGAGAGGCCAAGGTCTCCCGAAGCCGTCGATAAGCCAGCGCCAATAACGCCGCCACCAGGACAAAGGCAACCATCAGAGATATGCCCTGCGCCTCCAGGACGACGCGGGCGATCTCGTCCCAAACCAGTGGCATGCCGGTGAGGACCCGGATCTCATCTCTCTCCTCGCCGAACTGCACCCAGGCTGCGATGTCGTCGCTACCGAAGTCGCCAGGGAGCAGCATGAATCGCATCCCATCGTCACTGACCATCTCTCCCAACGGGAAATCGAACTCACCTGCAAAAACCGCGGCCCACTGCTCCGGAGCAAGGTCTCCCGCCAAGTTGGCGATGGAGAAGACAGTTCTAACCCCGGGCAATTGCTCCATTTCCCTCGCCAGCTCATTGATGGCGTCTAACTGTTCGGGGGGCCCGGCCGGGTCGAACACGAACTCACCCATCATGGGCGTGGCTCCGCCGAATATCTCCTCGGTCCGATCGAATGCAACGCGAACCGGGTCGTCCGACTTGAAGAAGAACAGCTGGTCGGGGTTGACGTCGAGCCGCGGCACGGCGAAAAGCCCGAAACCGACCACAGCGGCCGTTAGAACAACGGCAGGGACGCGACTCCTGACAGCAGTCTTGAGCAGGCGGACCACGCCCGGCCCGAATAGCGCAGTCCGATGAGCCGGTTCAACTCGAACATGGCTTATGAGGGCGGGAAGTGCAAAGAAAGACACAATGCCGGCAAAACCGATTCCGATGGCAGTGAACAACCCGAGCTGACGTATCGGCTCGACATCGGTGGCCAGAAGCGAAAGGAACCCGGCGGCTGTCGAAATCGTCGTCAGGATCATCGGGATTCCGACATGTGACAGCGCCGAAGCGACGCGTCCAACCGAGTCGGGGTTCTCGGCCTCATCTTGGAAATGGGTTACGAAGTGGAGCCCATCTGCCGACCCCATGACGATCACAAAGATGGGAACGATCACGGTCACGATGTCAGCCTTGAGCCCGAGCCCGAAAATGAGACCGAAAGTCCAGACCGAGCCCAGGATCGCGGGCACGACGGCTAGGGCCGATAGACGGCGGTCACCAATATTGGCGTAGAAGGTACCCACCAGGAGAAGGACCACCAGCGGGGGGATCACCAGCAGGAAGATGGACAGCAGGTCGATGACACTGGCGAAGATCACCGGGTTGCCCGAATAGACGACGTCCAGTCCATCCACGGTGACATCGGTCACCTCGCGCGCCACCGCCGTGACGTCGCCGTGCGGTGTGACAATGAGCATCGTGTGCTGCCCGTTCGCGGACAGCAGCAGCTCCGACAACGGGTTCAGCGACACGAGGCGCGGAAGGAGGATTGCGGGAGTCGCCAAGATTGTGTTGGAGTCGATGGGCCCGCCCGTCAACGGATTCGTGTCCGGGATGAGAGACGCAACCAGTTCCACACCCTCGACGTCCGAGAGGGCGGATCGCAGTTCGAGGAGAAGAAGCAGGTTCTCCTTGTCGACGAACGACTCCCCCTCGGGTAGTGAGGCCACCACGTTGATCGGGTCGGTTGACTCGTATTTGTCTTGAAGCGCCGCCAGCTCCTGACCAGGGGGAGAGCCTTCGAGGATGAACGATGCTATGTCGGCGTTGAAGTCGAGCCTGAAGAGCATGGCCACGGCCACCACCGTGACCAGCCCGGTGATACCAAGAACCAATTTGGAACGGTGGACCAGGAACCGGGCGATGTGATGCATGGGCTCAGGCGACCCTCTGGTTTCGGAGCAACGACTTGATGGTTAGCACGACAAAGAAGAGGACGATAGGGATCAAAGCCATGGTCGCGGAGCCCGATGTGTCTGCGTGGTAGCTGATCACCAAACCGGTTGCCACCGAGGCTGCTCCGATGACCGCCGCGAGAGCCATGATCGCCGGGACACGCCGCACGATCAGAGCCGCCGTCGCCGGCGGTCCCACGAGGAGGCCGAACACCAGAAGCGTTCCCACCGTTTGGAACGACCCAACGATGGAGAGGGTGATGAGGCCGAGCATTGCAATGTGGGCGATACGGGGACGGAGGCCAAGCAGCTCCGCCTTCTGCTCGTTGAACGAAAGCACGAGAAACGGCCGGTATAGGACTGCCGAGACCAGGAGGGTCACCCCGGCCACCACACCCAAGACGTACACGTCTCCCGTGGTTACCCCGAGAGCGTCGCCAAACAAGATGGAGGTGAGCCTGCCGGCGTACGCACCCGTACGGGAGATGACGATCACACCAGTGGCCAGCATCCCGACGAACAACAGGCCAATGCCGGTGTCCTCCGAGAACGACGTCTGCCGATGGACGAGGTTGATGCCAAAGATCATCACCAGTGCCGCAGCGGCCGCACCGATCAGCACGTTGAAATCGAAGAGCACCGCGAGGGCGATTCCCGGGATCACTCCGTGGACCAGGGCATCACCGAGAAATGTCATCCCCCGGAGGACCACCCATGTGCCGACCACCGCGAGGGCCACGGAAGCAAGGACGCCACCGACGAGAGCTCTCTGCTGGAAAGCCAGGTCAAATGGCTCGAGGAAGAACTCCATTAGCCGGCAAGGGCCGCGGCTATTCGCTCCCCGGTGATGCGAATGATGTCGATGGCCGGACTGGGAAGGTCGGGGATCGCACCCACCTGCAACTCCACGATCTCGACAGGATGATCGGCCTCGGCAGCCACAGCCTCTGCCAAGGCGCGTGACTCACCGGCGTCTATGAAGATGGTGGTGATCATCTCCCTGTTGATGGTGTCGACGATCTCTGCCAGATGCTCGGAGCTGGGTTCGGCGTGATGTGTGCCACCGGGCACGATCACACCGACCACCTCGAGGCCGAAGCGCTCGGCAAAGTAGGCGAGGAAGTCGTGACCAGTGACGATCTTGCGTCTGTCGGGAGGAATGTCGGCGAGCATCTGATCGACCTGAGCCTGCACATGCGCCAGTTCGACGGAGAGAGCCTCGACACCGGTGTCGACCCTGACCTGCAGTTCGTCGGCCAAGTAGCGGGCGGCCATGTCGACACGGACCGGATCGAGCCAGAAGTGGGGATCAGGTAAGCC
>JAWWBL010000084.1:0-7350 GCA_033720975.1 Acidimicrobiia bacterium
CAAGGATCATCAACCCGACGCCATTGCGGTCGCGTGGGACGTCTCTCGAAAGACTTTCCGCACCGAGTCTTACCCCGAGTACAAGGCCCAGCGGGAGAAAGCGCCGGATCACTTCCGGAGCCAGCTACCGCTGATGGACGAGGTGCTCCAGGCGCTGCAGGTAACCCAGCTCCGGCTCGAGGGATACGAGGCCGACGACATCATCGCCACGTTGACCAGGAAGGCCGCCGAGCAGGGTTGGGACGTGCTCATCGTCACGGGTGACCGGGATGCGTTTCAGCTCGTAGGGGGACCGGTGAAGGTGATATACACACGACGGGGAATCAGCGACACCGTCGAGGTCGACGAGGGCTACGTGGTGGAGCGATACGGCATCACACCAGCTCAGTACGTGGACTATGCCGCCCTGCGCGGTGACAACTCCGACAATCTTCCAGGTGTCCCCGGGGTGGGGGAGAAGACTGCGTCGAAACTCATCTCTCAATACGGCTCGATCGGGGGCGTCATCGACGCCGTCGGGGAGCTGACACCAAAGCTGCAGGAGAACATATCGGCCAATCGTGATCAAGTGCTGCTCAATAGAGAGTTGATGCGTTTGGTCGACGAACTCGACCTGGGGATTCAGATCGATGAGCTTGCGGTTCGTGAATGGGATCGGGAGACCGTCAAAGACCTCTTCGACAGCCTCGAGTTCCACTCGATGTGGAACGACCTCGAACAAGCTCTGCCCGGTGCCCCCGGATCAGGCGAGGTGCTCGACGTGGTGACATCGTTCGCGAACGATGCGACCCTGGCACATCTCGTCTCACAGGACCAGGTCTGCATCGGAGTCGTCGGAGGAGGTGAGCTGGGCTTCGCGGTGTCCACCGGTACCGATGAGGCGGCTGTCGTCCGGTTTGAGGACGCGGCACCCCTGCTCGAGCGTTTCGCCTCGGGTGAGCTCGGCGCGGTGGGCCACGATCTGAAGGAAGTGGCCCGTGTCCTCCTCGACCTCGGATCGCACATGGCAAGACCAGTGATGGACACTGCCCTTGCGGCCTACATCCTCAATCCCGCCCAACGTTCCTACGACCTGCAGGAGATTGCCCAGCGGGTCCTGGACGTGGAGCTGGTTTCCCCCGACGCCGAGGACACGACGGGAATGCTTCCATTCGATCAGGGTCCCGACCTCGAAGTAGAGGGCCGCCGCATCGAGGCGACTCGTCGCCTTGCCGACGTGATGTCCTCCGAGCTCGAACAGCGAGGCGAGTTGGAGCTCTTCCTGGAGTATGAGCTGCCCCTGGTGCCGGTCCTCGCCCGGATGGAGCATGTGGGTATTGGCGTTGACCGCTCCTACCTGGAGGGTTTGGGGAGCGATCTTCGCGAGCGATTAGCCGCGCTCGAGACCCAGATACACGAATTGGCCGGTGGTCCCTTCAACGTCAACTCCACCGATCAGCTTCGGACCATCCTGTTCGATCAGATCGGCCTCCCTGTGACCAAGAAGACCTCAACCGGCAAGCCTTCCACCGACGCATCAGTCCTGAAGAAGCTGGACCACCCCCTCGTCGAAGCACTCTTGGAGTACCGGGAGCTGGAGAAGCTCAGGTCCACCTATGTAGACGGTTACCTGCCTCTTGTTGACCCCGACGGCCGTATCAGGACCCGTTTCAATCAGATGGCCGCCACCACCGGTCGGCTCTCCTCCGACAGCCCCAACCTCCAGAACATCCCGGTCAGGAGCGAGCGCGGGATGACCATCAGGCGCGCATTCGTGGCGGGGGAGGGGTCGGAGTTTCTCGTTGCCGACTATTCCCAAATCGAGTTGAGAGTGCTGGCGCACATGAGTGGCGACCCGTTCCTCATCGAAGCCTTCCGAGCTGACCAGGACATTCACACCGCTACCGCAGCGAGGGTGTGGGGGGTTGCCTCCGACGATGTGAGCTCGGAGCAGCGACGCCGGGCGAAAATGATCAACTTCGGCCTTCTCTACGGGATGGAGGCGTTCGGGCTTGCCGACCGGCTTGGGATATCCCGCGACGAGGCACGGGAACACATCGACGCATACTTCGACCAGTTCCACCACGTCCGCGACTACATGAAAGAGGTCGTGACCACCGCCAGGAACCAAGGATTCACCACGACACTGTTCGGAAGGCGGCGTTACCTGCCCGAACTCCAATCCGACAACTACCGAATCAGGCAGATGGGGGAGAGGATGGCACTCAACGCCCCGGTTCAGGGAACAGCCGCCGACATCATCAAGAAGGCGATGATCGACCTCGACGCCATGCTCGCGGCAGAGGGTCTCCAGACGGCGATGGTGCTCCAAGTTCACGACGAGTTGGTGCTGGAGGTTCCGGACTCCGAAAAGGTTGTGGCTGAGAAGCTGGCGGTCGAGACGATGGAGGGAGTTGCCGGCCTGGATGTGCCTCTCAAGGTCGATCTCTCCTGGGGCGAGGACCTCGCCGCGGTCAAAGGCTGAGGTGATGGCTCGCCAAAACGGCTCTATTGCAATACACTTCGAGGACCCGCAGGCACTGCCCTACGGGATTCTCACCTAAAGAGGTACACACCCACACATGTCCAACGAACCACAAGCCGCGTCCCCGGCAGAAGATGCCGAGACGCCCGACACCACTGCTTCCGAGCCCGTCGCGGAGGATTCGACCCCGACCGAGCCGGAAGCCTCTTCCCCTCCGATCGGCAGAGAGCCGCTGGTAGCCCCGGATCTGAGCGAGCTGCCAGACGACATAGCCGATGATTTCGAAAAGGCGATCGAGGCCACCGTCCTCAAGTTCAAGGAGGGCGACATCGTCCAAGGAACCGTCGTCAGCGTCGACGCCGAAGGCGCCATGGTGGACATCGGCTACAAGTCCGAGGGGTTGATCCCGGTTCGAGAGCTCTCGATTCGCAACAACGTCGATCCCAACGACGAGATCACCGTTGGGGAGCGCGTGGAAGCCGTCGTCCTCGACATGGAGGATGATGAGGGTCGGCTGATCCTTTCCAAGAAGCGTGCCATCTATGAGCGCGCCTGGGGAGAGATCCAGCACGTCGCCGACGAGGGTGGCACTGTGGAGGGCACCGTGATCGAAGTCGTCAAGGGCGGTCTGATCGTGGATATCGGGTTGCGCGGCTTCCTTCCTGCTTCTCTGGTCGACTTGCGCCGCGTGCGAGATTTGGACCCGTATCTCGGTGACAAGATCACTGCGAAGGTCATCGAGCTCGACCGGGCTCGAAACAACGTCGTCCTTTCGAGGCGAGCCCATCTCGAAGAGGCCCTCGCCGAGGAACGGAACGAGTTCTTGGACAATCTCGCAGAGGGCGAGATCAGGGCGGGGACAGTCTCATCCGTCGTCAACTTCGGAGCCTTTGTCGACCTGGGGGGAATGGATGGCTTGGTGCATGTTTCCGAGCTCTCATGGCAGCACGTCAACCACCCTGGCGAACTGGTGAAGGTTGGGGACAAGGTCAAGGTCAAGGTTCTCGAGATCGACCGGGAACGAGAGCGAATCTCGTTGTCAATACGGCAGACGACCGACGATCCCTGGGACGTCTTCGCCGCGGAGAACGACGTCGGGGACGTGGTCACGGGCAGCGTCACCAAGACTGTGCCATTCGGAGCCTTCGTATCTGTGGCCGACGGAGTGGAGGGCCTGGTCCATGTATCCGAGATCGCCATGCACCGGGTCGAGTCCCCGGAGCTCGAGCTCTCGATCGGCCAAACAGTCAGCGTGAAGATCACAGAGAAGGACGACGAGCGTCGCCGGGTGTCGCTCTCTATCAAGCAGGCGCTGCCTGGCTACAAAGAGCGCCCAGACCAACCCGACGACTCGAGACGGCGGAAGCCGAAGGAGTTCGAACGAGAGTTCGGAGCCGATGCGGAGGAGCGTCCTCCGATGCCGGTCGACGCATCGCTGGAGGCGATCCTCAAAGAGCTCCAGGAGCGAGGCATCGGCCGACGCTGATCTCGACTTAGCCCGAGCTCTGGCCGGCATCGGGACTCGTGATTGTCTCTCCCACCGACCCGTCATAGATTTATCGTCGAAATTCTCAAGACAGCGCGCGGAAGGTCCGACAATCTCATGTGGAATTGGACCTGAAACGCCAGGCGGGCGTATGCCCGTCGGTACTATGCCCTCAGGCACTCGCCGGACCAAAAATGGCGAACAAACGAGGGGACAACCGAAGGGGACTCAATGGGTAGAAGAGCAATAGTTCTTCTGGTGGCCTTGATACTGGCCGGACTGGCCGCATGGGCCGTGTTCAACTATTTGGAAGACGTTCAAGAGGCCGCAGACGCCGAACGCACAGTGGTTTCGGTGTTCCGGGCCGGCCCGGGAGGCATCTCGGAGGGAGCTGAAGGCTCGATCCTGGTCTCTTCATTCGACGGCAACCCGGCGTGTAAGAACCCCGAAGTCCCGTTGCCCGAGTCCCAGGGTTGTCCCATCAAGTCCGGGACAGACGACCTCGAGGACACACCGCCCGACGCCATCCAGGATGAGGCGTTCCTCCGCGAGTTCCTTACCGGGAAGGTGGCTGCCGGCCCCATCTCCGAGGGCTCGATCTTGACCCAGGCCCAGTGGACATCGGTGACCGTCGAGATCATTCCTCTTTCCGAGCAGATCCCGTCCGGCAAGCAGGCGTTGACGATCAGCACCGGCGCGGTCCAGGGTGTCAACGGCTTTGTCGAGCCAGGCGACCGTATCAACATGATCATCACCCTCGAACTCGACTTCGATCTGATTCCGGTCGACTTCGAAGGTGTGACACTGGCCGATCCCGATGCGCCGGACACGACGGAGCCCGGTGCGCAGGAAAACGTGGTCGTCACCTACACCCGTTACGTGATGCAGGGAATCCCTGTCATCGCCACCGGACGCGAGGTCCGTCCCGACGAGGACGCCGATGCACCAGTCGACGTGCCCGATCCGGATGCGCCTCCAGCCGAGGAGACCGCCAACGAGACGATCTTCACACTCGAGGTGACACCAGACCAGGCCGAGCGCATCGTGTTCGCGATGCAGGCGGGCTCGATCTGGCTCACGTTGGTCCCGCTCGATTTCGTCGAAGTGGAAACCGATGGTGTACTGCTCGATAACCTGTTCGGTGGGGATCTGATCGAGGAAATCTTCGGTCCGCAAGGGAACTAGAAGAGGCGAGAAGAATGTCGATGGAGGTCCACAATCTCCTGGTAGTCGACCAGGATGACGCATTCGTCTCGGCAGCCAAAGAGCTGTTCGAGGGGCGTCTTCCGGTGGCTCGGAGCCTCGAGGAGGTCAGCCAGACCATTGAGTCTGGCGATGTCCGGATGGTTCTTGTGGGCCCTTCCTTCTCAACCACCGAGTCGATGGACGAGATCAGGAGCCTCCACAACCAGGATCCCGCTCTCGTCCTGATGCTGGTGGCCGAGGAGGTAACCGCCGATCTGCTTCGGGCAGGCATGCGAGCCGGAGTGTCGGACGTTCTCGAGGCCCCTCTTGACGAGGCCAAGATCGAGGCGGCAATCGGGCAATTCGCCCACGATGTCCTGAAGAGGTGGAGCTCGACTTCGCGGCCAGAAACTGCTCCCGCTCCGAAGACTGAGAAGGGCCAGATCATCACCATCACCTCCGCCAAGGGAGGCAGTGGCAAGACGGTTCTGGCAACCAACCTCGCGCTCGTCCTCAATCGGACGCCCGACACCAAGGTCTGCCTGGTCGACGCCGACCTTCAGTTCGGTGATGTGTGCCTGGTGCTTCAGCTAGAGCCGCGATTCACCATGGTGAACGCTGCCCATGAGCTGCATCAACTCGATGCCGAACTGCTCGACTCGCTGCTTACCGAGCATCCCAGCGGGCTCAAGGTACTCGCCGCCCCTCTGGAGCCGGCCTTTGCCGATGACATCACTACGGCAGGCCTCATGCAGATGCTCGATGTCCTCCAATCCAGCTTCGACTACGTAATCGTTGACACCGCCTCGATGCTGGATGAGCTCATCCTCTCTCTGATCGAGAAGTCGGATCAGATCCTGATGCTCGTCGACATGGACCTTCCTTCCGTCAAGAACGCGAAGCTGGCCCTCGAGACTCTCCGACTTCTCAAGTTCTCCACGGCCAACGTCAAGCTGGTGATGAACCGGAGCAACTCGAAGGCCAAACTCGACAACAAGGAGATCGAAGGGGCACTGAAGATGGAGATCTCGGCAGCGGTTCCGTCGGACGCGATCGTCGCTGCTTCTGTCAACGAGGGTCGTCCGGTGGTCGAGTCCGATCCGAAGTCGAAAGTCTCCAAGGGTTTTGAGTCAGTCGCCGCACTCATCGTCGATTCGGTTCCCGAGGGAACCGCCAAGTCAGGTTTGTTTGGAAGGAAATAAAGGGGATCAGCAGCAATGCCATCACTATCTGAAAGAGTCGCAGCCGCTCGCCAGACCGAGATAACCGAGGCAACCGGCACCAGAACCGATGCTCTCGGCGAGCTTCGGGGAAGGTTGCACTTCAAAGTCGTCGAGGAACTCGGGCCCACGCTCTATGACCGGGGGATGTCCGATGCCGAGCTGCGCCTGCGCGTCCTCGAGATGCTGGAGTGGGCAGTCGACCAGGAACAGGGTCTCCCCCTCACCTCTGCCGACCGTCGCGCCCTCCTCAACGAGATCGCCTCTGACGTCCTCGGCTACGGGCCTATCGACCCGCTCCTCAACGATCCCGAGATCACTGAAGTCATGGCAAACGGCCCTTACGACGTGTACTACGAGCAGGCCGGTCGGCTCTACAAGTCGGATGTGCGTTTCGTCGATGAGGTGCACCTCAGGCGGATCATCGACAAGATCGTGGGAACCATAGGTCGTCGAGTCGACGAGGCAACGCCCATGGTCGACGCACGTCTGCCCGACGGTTCTCGTGTCAATGCGATCATCGCGCCCCTGGCGATCGGTGGTCCCTATCTGACGATTCGTAAGTTCGCGGTCGATCCCTATCAGGAAGAGGACCTCATCGCCTTCGGCACGATCACCCAACGTGTGGCTGACTTCGCACGTGCGTGTGTCCGTGGCCGTCTCAACGTGTTGATCTCAGGTGGTACTGGCTCCGGTAAGACGACGACGCTCAATGTGATGTCTTCCTACATCCCGACGGACGAGCGCATAGTTACGGTCGAGGATGCCGCCGAGCTCCAGCTGCATCAGGAGCACGTGCTCACCCTGGAGTCGAGGCCCGCCAACATCGAAGGCCAGGGTCAGGTCGCGATTCGCGACCTGGTCAGGAACACGTTGCGTATGCGTCCCGACCGGATCGTCGTCGGTGAGGTTCGTGGAGCCGAGGCCCTGGACATGTTGCAGGCCATGAACACCGGCCACGACGGCTCGCTGACCACAGTCCACTCCAATAGCCC
>JAWWBL010000085.1:0-7346 GCA_033720975.1 Acidimicrobiia bacterium
TCGACCTCCTGTTCGTGCATCAGCCCGTGGCAGGCGCGGAGAGCGAATCCCGCGACTCTGCCCGGCGGCTGGCGAGCCGCCTCGTCGCCGACCTGTCTACACCCACACTGGACGGAACCTCCTTCCGCGTCGATCTTGGCCTACGGCCGGAGGGTGCCGCCGGACCGTTATCCCGGAGCCTCGACGGCTATGCCGCCTATTACGAGAGATGGGCCGAGCCGTGGGAGCTCCAGGCACTGCTCAAGGCCCGTGGTGCTGCAGGAGATCGGGAGTTGAGAGGCCGATTCGAAGAGCTTGCTGCGTCCGTTGTGTGGGACCGAGGGCTAGATGCCGACTCACTGCGCAACATCCGCCAGCTCAAGGCGCGCGCAGAGGAACGATCAGCACCCCACGACATCAAAAGGTCGCGGGGAGGAATCAGAGACATCGAGTTCACCGTTCAGCTTCTCCAACTGGTCCACGGTCGATTCGACCCCGATCTCCGGGCCAGATCCACCCTGGAAGTGATCCGTGCGCTCGGAGATCACGGGTACGTGACCGCTGACGAGGCGGATGAACTAGCCGAGTCGTACAAATTCCTTCGCTCCGTCGAGCACCGCATTCAGCTTTGGGACCTGGAGCAAACTCATGTGCTTCCAGACGACGAGGAGACCAGAGCTCGAATTGGTCGGGGTCTCGGGCTCGGTCCCGATCCGGTCGCCGGGCTTGAAACCCGGCTTGCCGAGATCCGATCGAGAGTGCGGAATCTGCATGAGCGCCTGTACTTCCGTCCGATCCTCGACTCGCTGGCTGGGCTACCCAAGGCGCGACTCGACCGGGTCGACGCCTCCCGCCGGCTTCAAGCGCTCGGCTTCCGGGACACGGTCGCGGCTGCGACGGCGTTCTCGGAGATGACCTCAGGGCTGAGCCGCAGGTCGCGCGTAATGCAGCAGGTGCTCCCCCTCACACTGGACTGGCTCTCCATTTCACCCGATCCTGACCTCGGGCTCGCACAGCTGCGCCTACTACTCGCCCACTCCCCGGACCACTCTGCTCTCGTGTCGCTGCTCCAGGGCAATCCCCTCGCCGGCGAGCGCTTGTGCCTGCTGCTGGGCACCGGCAAACTGCTCGGCGAGCTCATCGATCGGATACCGGAATTCATCCCGAGACTCGCCAGCGATGAGCTAATTCGCGATGTCCGTGACGTCGCAAGCGCCAAGGATCGGCTGACCGGTCTGATCGACAGCCGGCCCGGCCACGAAGCAAAGATCGGGACGATCCGAAGGTTCGTCAGGAGGCGCAAGCTGAGGATCGCGGCACGCGATGTCCTGGGCGAGGCACCCGCAGAGGTCACCCTCGGATCCCTTTCGGATAGCGCCGATGCCGCTATCGACGCGGCGCTACGGATCGTCTGCGAAGGCGAACCAGAGGGGATTGCCGTGATCGCGATGGGGAAATGGGGAGGACGGGAGCTCTCATACGGGTCCGATCTCGACCTCATGTATGTGAGGGGGGACTCCACGGATTCCGAGCAAGCAGTCACATGGGCGGCTTCGATGAGCCGTGTCCTGTCGGAGCCGAACAAGCATGGCGAGGCCTACCAGCTCGATGCCGATCTGCGACCTGAAGGACGATCGGGGGCGCTGGTGCGATCGATCGCCTCCTACCGGCGCTACTACGACGAGTGGGCGGAGCCATGGGAGCTGCTGGCGCTGGTGAAGGCAAGACCGGCATCCGGGGACACGTTGGTGCTCGAGTCGTACATGGCAACGCTCGAGCCTCATCTGTGGGGCCGGCCTCTCTCCGGCGACGTGGAGCGGCACATCAGGTCCATCAAGGCCAGAGTCGAGGCGGAGCGAATCCCCGCCGGCGAGGATCCTGACTTCCATCTCAAACTGGGGCCCGGTGGCCTGAGTGACATCGAGTTCGTGACCCAGCTCCTTCAGCTCCGTCATGGCCGGGAAATGCCCGAAATACGCGTCACATCCACCTTGGAGGCGCTACGTCTCCTCCGCGAAACCGAAATCCTCACCCTCGATCATCACACCGCTCTCAGCGATTCCTACCTCTTCTGCACCAAGGTCCGCCTGCGCCTCCACCTACAGAGAGGGCGAGCCACCGACTCGCTGCCCACGGACCCCGGCGAGAGCTCCCGTCTCGCCTTGAGTATGGGTTTCGGGCGCACTGCCGAGCTCAGGGAGCAGTACCGGCGCTATACCAGGCGAGCCCGGCGGACCTTCGAGGCTCTGTTCTACGAATGAGCGCCCGGGTAGTCTCGTACTGGTGAACAGCTCCCTTCCGGAGCTGGTGGAAGCAGCAACTCCGAAGGCGGTGGAATTGCGCCGCCTGCTCCACCGGCATCCCGAACCTTCCAACCAAGAGCACCAAACTACGGCCCTGATCTCCACCGCTCTGGAAAGCCATGGGCTGATCCACCAACTCCGCACACCGAGGACGGGACTATGGATCGACGTGGGCGGCGAGCCACGTGTTGGCTTCAGGGCGGATCTCGATGCTCTGCCGATCCACGAGCCGCCGGGGAACGCCCCTCGTTCTCAGAACCCGGGCTGGATGCATGCCTGCGGCCACGACGCCCACGCAGCGATCGGATTCGGGATCGCATTGACCCTATCCCAGCTCGACCTGGACGCCGGCGTACGGATCCTGTTCCAGCCCGCGGAAGAGGCGAACCCGGGCGGCGCAAGTGAATTCGTCGCAGAGGGTCTGGTCGACGGGCTGAAGGGTCTTCTCGCATTTCATGTGGATCCGACACTTCAGCCCAACCGGATCGGCAGCAAGGTCGGTCCGGTGACAGGCAGCGCCGACAGCTTGAGAATCGTCCTGTCCGGACCCGGTGGTCACACATCCCGGCCACACAAGACGGTAGACCTCGTTTCCGCTGCGGCCATGGTGGTCAAGGAGTTGCCCGAAGCTGTCAGGAGGGCACTCGACTCGCGGATCCCCATCGTCACGGTGTTCGGCTCGATCCGCGGGGGTAGCGCGGCAAACGTGATCCCCACCGAGGTCGAATTGACCGGAACCGTGCGGACCCTGGACCGGTCGACCTGGGAGGATCTTCCCGGCCTTGTCGAATCTGTTCTGGGCTCGATCAGCGCGATTTCCGGCGCCCACTTCGAGCTCGACTACCGCCAGGGAATCCCACCCGTTGTCAATGACGCCGGGGTCGTCGACGCGGCGACTTGGGCGATCGCCGACGCACTCGGCCCGGATACGATTGTCGCCGTCGAGACTTCGATGGGCGGGGAGGATTTCGCCAGCTATCTCGACACTGTTCCCGGCGCTCTGTTGCGACTCGGATCCCACTCTGGTGGCGGGGACCTCCACTCCTCGTCGTTTCGGATCAACGATGCATCGATCGGCACAGGCATCCTCGCCGGCACAGCGGCGGTCGTGGGAATGCTCGAGCGGCTTTAGCTGCGACCGAGCGCCGAGGCGATTGCGCGCATTTCACTCACGAGTACCTCGAAGTCCGACGGGGTGAGCGCCTGCCTACCGTCTACGAGCGCCTCCTGCGGGTTGGGATGGACGTCTATCAAAACCCCGTCCGCCCCAGCGGCGACCGCGGCACGCGCCAGGGGGGCCACGAGATCTCTCCGCCCCGAAGCATGGGAGGGGTCCACCATCACCGGGAGGTGGCTCACCTGTCTTGCCACCGGCACAGCGGTCAGGTCGAGAGTGTTGCGGGCAACCCGGTCGAACCCTCTGACCCCACGCTCGACGAGGACGATGTTCGGGTTCCCCTGACTGTGGATGTGCTCCGCGGCATCGACCCACTCGTCCACAGTTGCCGCCCGTCCTCTTTTGAGCTGCACGGGCTTTGCCTGACGGCCGACCTCCCAGAGAAGAGCCTGGTTGGACATGTTCCGGGTGCCGATCCTCAACATGTCGGCATAAGAGGAGACCAGTTCAACATCCCTCGGGTCGATCACTTCGGCCACGAAAGGCAGCCCGGTTGCCTGGCGCGCCTCAGCAAGGATCTCCAATGCTGCCTTGCCCAGGCCGGAGAAGGTGTATGGCGACGTTCGGGGCTTGAAGGCGTCGCCCCGCAATATGTCTCCGCCCGCCGATTTCACCGCCATCGCGGCCGCCATCAATTGGTCTCTGCTCTCAACAGCGCAGGGGCCGGCGACTATCGACAAGGAGCCGTCGCCGATGCGGGTGTCCCCCACCTCGACCACGGTGTCGGTGGGATTGAACGCGCGTCCGACTCTCCGCCCTCCGCGCAAGACGGGAACCACACGCTCAACTCCCGGAAACGCATCCCATGGCGCTTCCTCCTGGAGACGAGTGTCCGTGGTGCCGTTTACGACCGTCCGACCTCCTTCGGTGGACGTGTGGACGTCGGCGCCGCGAGCACGAAGCTCGTCGACGACGCGGGCGACCTCGTCGTCGCTGGCGTCCTGGTGCATGACAATGATCATTGAAACCCTGGAAGGCTGGATAACGGTAGCCGCCCCTGGGTCTAGGACCGCTGAGGGCCGACAGTTACCATTCGCCTATGGCGCTGGAAGAGAGCCGGACTGAGCAGGTCCCTTACGAGCCCCATATAGGCGAGACCCGCCAGTACTGGCGCGACATCATCCTGGGTGTCAACGACGGCCTGGTCTCCATGTTTCTCCTCGTGGTCGGGGTGGTCGGAGGTGGCCTAGCGACGGGCCAGATCCTCCTCACTGCAATTGCCGGGGCATTGGCAGGGGCAATTTCGATGGCGGCAGGCGAGTACCTAGCAACCAAGTCCCAGGACGAAGTACTCGAAGCGGAGTTGGAACTGGAGAGGGTCCACCTCGAACATCATCGGGAAGCTGAACTGGAGCAGCTCGGCACCTTCTTCAGCGAAATGGGTCTCGATGAGGCAGACATACCCACTCTCGTGGCGGCGTTTGACAAGTCCGACGAGGCGATGCTCAACGCGATGAAGTCGCTCGAGTTCGGGGTGGTGGAATCGGAACGCCGGTCTCCATACCGGGCAATGGCTGCCTCCGGAGCCCTCTTCCTCGTCGGATCCCTCCCCTCTGTGGTCCCATTCGCCCTTGTCGACCGCCCCGGGATCGGTCTGGTTTGGGCGTCGGCGTTCGCTCTCAGCGGCCTGTTCGTGGTTGGGGTGATAAAGGCCAACGTCGCCCGGATCAACCGGATCAGGTCAGGTCTCGAGAACATGGTCATAGCCGGCTTCGGCGGTGTCGCCGCTTGGGGAATCGGCAACGCCATCGGGACCACCCTCCTCTGAGGAACTGGCGCAAGCAGTATGCTTGCAATTGCTAGCAGCTTGCTATAAGCTACCGACAGATGAACGAGAGCAAGCACAGCGACGTTGGCAAGTTCATCCGCCAGCAGCGGGAGCGAGCGAACATGTCACTGCGGCGTCTGGCCGAAAAGGCTGGTATCTCCAACCCCTACTTGAGCCAGATCGAGCGTGGCATTCGCCGACCATCCGCCGACATACTCAAAAACCTATCGAGGGCCCTCGAGATCTCGGCCAACACTCTCTACAAGAGGGCCGGCCTGATCGACGAGGACCTGCCACCGGCATCGGTGCATGAGGCAATCGAGTCGGATGAACGCCTTGACAGCGATCAGAAGAGAGTGCTGCTCGACATGTACAGGACTCTGGTCCGCTCCGGCGGGCCGAAAGTCGAGAACGAACAGGAGTAAATCAATGGAAGCCAAGAACGTTTTCTATGCAGCGGTCGGCGCACCCGTAGTCGCCGCGCGCAAAGTTGGAAGCCAGGTGGAGGCGCTGAAGGACCGGTTCTCTGCGGAGCGCAACAGCTACACCAAGGCAGCCGAGAAAGCAATGAGCGACTGGGTCGCCGAAGGCGAGAAGCTGGTCGAGAAGATCAGCGATGGCAAGGTCGTCGAGGAGATCTCGTCGAAGGTCGATCTGGACCAGGCCAAAGAGCAGGTGGGGAAGCTGCGGGACCAGTTGGAGGACATGATCTCCACGTGGCGCCAGTCGTTCCGTCCCGACAAGGGCGAGGATGACGTTGAGACCAAGGCACCGGCCTCAAAACCCGCGGCCAAGACGTCCGCCGCAAAGAAGCCCGCGGCCAAGAAGCCCGCGGCCAAGAAGCCGGCCGCAAAGAAGCCGGCCGCAAAGACTTCTGCCGCCAAGACGACCAAGTCGACTTCGGCGGCGAAGAAGAGCACAGCGAAGACTGCCTCGGCCTCAAAGGCCAAGAGCGGTTCCTGAGCTCAACTCCTCCTCACACCGTGAAAGGGGCCCTGCACAGGGCCCCTTTCACATTCAGGTCTTGATCGACGGAGTGAGGTTCCCAGCCGAGTCGATCCAGGTCTCGACCATGGACTCGGTTGGCAATCTGTTGACCACTCTCTCGGCGCCGTTCATCCCGATTATCTTGGCCACGAGAGCCGTCGGGTTCCTTCGTCGCAAGTCGCGGAGCGTGTCTACCCCTGCCGAGACCAGCAGTTCCGCGTACTCAGGTCCCACGCCCTTGACACGCAGCAGGTCGGCGTGATGGACCCAGAGTTGGAGATCCTTGGGGCTGATGCCGGTCGCCTTGGAGAGCTCTGTGCGGCCACGGCGAGTGGCCGCCTTCTCGATCAGGCCTTTTCCGGTTCGGATACCAAGCTTGCGGAGCTTGGTGGCTTGCCTGTGATCTATGCCTGCAACCTGGTCGACTCGCGCCATCGTCCCTTCTCGGCTAACCGGGCTCTAACAGCAGCCCGACTCTAGACCAGACCCGTCGCCCATGATCAAGCCGGGCTTCGCGGGCGTAGCTCCTCGACGTCAGCCGCGGTGTCGACGTCTCTCGGCGGCTGCTCTGAGAACACGACCTCGTTCACCCACTCAGGGTGGGCCTGCCACAGCCGCTTACCTCCCTCGTCCCCGTCGAGGCTCATCAAGCGCGGCCAAAGCGACCGGCTGACGACGACCGGGGTGCCCCGGGTGTACCGGTACTTCGGTATCGACACCAGCTTTCCGGACTTGCGATGGGACTCGAGCAGCTCGGTCACGACCTCGACCGACGAGTCCGGTTGGTCACCGGTGACCAGCAGCGCCTGCTCACATCTCGAGAGCCGGTGCACAGCGTCGAGACCGACCCGGATCGAAGACGCAATACCCTCTTCCCACTCTGGGTTCTCGACCACATATGCGTCCCCGAGATCGGTGCCTTCGAGGATCCGCTCCATCTCATGGCCGAGCACAACCCACACTTCGTCCACCGGGAACTCGAAGGTGCGGCCCACCACGTGACCGAGGAGGTTGGTGTCGCCCCACGGCTCGAGTTGCTTTGGTCGGCCCAAACGACGAGACCCGCCGGCAGCTAGGACGATGGCGGCTGTGGACATGGGTTTGAGCGAGGCTAACGAAGGTCAGTTGACGA
>JAWWBL010000086.1:0-7317 GCA_033720975.1 Acidimicrobiia bacterium
CCCCGCCGGCGCCGATGCATTGGGCACCAAGGTGGAGATCAAGAACATGAACTCGTTCCGGTCTTTGGAGCGTGCGGTCGCCCACGAGATCGAAAGGCAGACGGCCGTCGTCGAGTCCGGGGGAGAGGTTGTCCAGGAGACACGGCATTGGGATGAAGACGCCGGGGTGACCCACGCCATGCGCACCAAGGAAGGCTCCTCAGACTATCGGTACTTCGCGGAGCCGGACCTCACCCCGATGGTCATGGACCGGGCGTGGGTGGATGAGGTGGGTGCAAACCTTCCGGAGCTACCGGCCGAGCGTCGGGGCCGATACGAGGAGATCGGCCTCGACCCGCCGCTGGCCGAAATCATGTCGTCCGCCCCTCCCGACTTGCGCCGGATCTTCGAAGACGCGGTCGATGCGGGCGGCTCTCCTAGGTCAGCCGCCAACTGGGTCACTGGCGAGTTGACGGCTTGGGTGCGGAGGAACGAAGCGGGGCCCTCCCTGCCGCTCACCGGAGACCAGCTCGCGGAGCTGGTTGCCATGGTCGACGATGGGAAGGTCTCCGCGTCGGCCGCCAAGGAGGTCCTCGAAGGCGTGTTGGCTGGAGAGGGATCCCCGACGGCAGTTGCCGAGGCGCGCAATCTCACTCAGATATCGGACCGGTCGCAGATCGAGGATGCCGTCGACGGGGTGATTGCCGGGAATCCCGACGCCGTCGAGTCGTTCCGAAGCGGCGAGGAGAAGGTGCTCGGCTTCCTCGTGGGCCAGGTGATGAGGGCGACCGGCGGCAAGGCCGACCCCAAGATCGTCAACCAGGTGCTTCGTGACCGTTTCGGCTAGCTGCTGGCATCGGCCCCGGTTGCCTTAACCTCACCTGATGGAGTTTCTGGGAGGAGTCGTCTCAGACGCCCTGGAGGCACTCGTCTCATTTGGCTCAGGGTTGGGTGAGGTCCTCGCTCTCACGCTTCTGGTGAGTCTCGTAGCCACGATCCTCGGGGTTGCCGTCGGCGTCCCGATTGGGATCTCGCTCGCTCTCGGGAGGTACCGGGGAAAGGGAGCCCTCGACCTGGTCGTCAGTGTCGGGATGGGCATCCCCCCGGTCCTGGTCGGGCTCTTTCTCCTTCTCCTAATTTGGAATGAGGGCCCCCTGGGCGGTATGGGCCTGGTCTTCACACCGGCGGCAATGGTCATCGCCCAGTTCCTGCTTGCCGTGCCCATTGCTGCAGGGGTGACGGCCGGGGCGGTGAAAGGGCTTCCGTCGTCTGCTCTGGAGCAGATCGAGGCCTTGAAGCTCGGGCGGTGGTTGAAAGCCAGGGTTGCCGTTGCAGAAGCCGGCGCCGGCGTGGCGGCCGCTTCCGCAGCCGCCTTCGGCAGGGTCATCTCGGAAGTCGGTGCCGTTCTGATTGTCGGGGGAAACATCCTCGGTGAGACGAGAGTTCTCACCACTCTCATCGTCCAGGAGAGCCGTCAGGCCCGGTTCGGCTCGGCCGTCGCAGCCGGTGTGGTCCTGCTGCTGCTCAGCCTGGCGGTGAACGTCGCTATTTCGCGTTGGGGCCACAGGCCGGTGAGCACGTGACAGTCCTCGATGTGAGGGTTCCTGACGACGGCTCGATCGTCGATGTCGAAGGGCTCGAGTTGGCTGAGGGAGCTACGACGGTCGTATTCGGCCCCAACGGCGCCGGCAAGACGACCCTCCTTCGTGAACTGGCAGGTATCGGAGGTGATCCGATCATCGCCTGCCACTACCTGCCCCAGCGCCCTCACCTCTTCCGGGGTTCGGCGGGATGGAATCTGGGTCTCGGCTTGGATGCCGAGGAGGCGTCATGGGCCGCTCAAAAGGCGCGCCTGCTCGGGGTTGGCGAACTTCTGTCCAGCCCCTCCCGGCAACTCTCCGGAGGGGAGTCTCAGAGGCTGGCGCTGGCCCGGGCGCTAGCCAGCAAAGAGCCCTGGCTCCTGTTGGATGAGCCGTTGGCCGCCATCGACCACGCCGATCGTGACATGGTGCTCTCGGGGGTGTCTCAGGAGCTGACTGGCCGAAGCGCGGTCGTCGTCACCCACGATCTCGACGTCGCCGCGGCGCTTGGGGACCGCATTGCGCTCATGGAAGGAGGTCGGCTCCTCCAGCAGGGGCCGATCGACGTCGTCCTGGCGGGCCCGGCCTCTCTGGAAGTGGCGAGGATCCTCGGGGTCAAGAATCTGATCACCGGCATGGCCTCGAGACGAGGGAACATGAACTTCGTGAAGTCCGATGCAATCGAGGTCGCCGGAACCGGGGACGTCGAGGGCAGGGCGCGGGCGGTGTTCGCCGCCGAAGCGGTGACCATCCTGCCCCCTGGTGCTCCTGGAGGATCGGCGAGAAACCGATGGACCGGCACCGTCGCCGATCTCCGAGCGCTCGGCAGCCTGGTCGAAGTGGTAGTCGACGTGGGCCAACCGGTGGTGGCAGTGATCACTCCGGGCGCCTCGTCGGATCTCGAACTGACCGTGGGAGCGCGTGTCGATGTGGCCGTCAAGGCATCGGCCGTGGCGGTGATCCCGGCTTGAGGCTGGGCGCTTTACTTTCCCTGTCCATCCTGGTGCTCAGTGCGTCCTGCTCCTCCGGGGAGACCCGTCTCGTCGTAGCTGCGGGGACAACGGTGGTCGACTCGGGGTTCATCGATCATGTTGCCGACGCCTATGAGCAGGCCCATCCTGGTGTGCGCATCTCAGTGGTGGCCGAGCCGACCCGCCTGGCCCTGGAACTCGGTCGGGAGGGAGCCGCTGATGTGACTCTCACCCATGCCCCCCTCCAGGAGCAGGCGTTCGTGGACGAAGGCGGAGCGGTGGCGGTGCGGGAGGTCTTCAGCTCGCGGTTCATTCTCGCCGGGCCCCCATCCCTCGAAGGTTCCTTTGCTGGTTTCGAACTCCCGGAAGTCCTACGCGAAGTGGCGGCGTCTGGAATCCGTTTCGTAAGCAGGGGCGATGGGTCCGGCACCCACGACAAGGAGTGGCAGAACTGGATCGAAGCCGGTATCGATCCCAGGTTCGACGACTGGTATCTGGAGACGGGCCAAGGGATGGGCCCGACCCTGCTGGTGGCAGACCAGAGGGAGGCTCTGGTTCTGGTTGAGATCGGCGCCTGGATCGCGGCCAGCGACTCGCTGGCACTGGTGGACATGCAGCTCGACCCGGGTGCCCTGGACAACCCCTACACGGCAATGGCCATGTCGTCGTCGAAGCACCAGGCGGCAGCCCTCGACTTCGTCGAGTGGCTCGTGTCGCCGGAGGGCCGGCTGGCTATCAGCCGCGCCAATGAGGACCTCTTCGGCGCAATCATCTATGCGCCGGCAACTGGGGGTTAGGTTCACGATCATGCAACGCCAGACGAAGGTCATCGCCACGCTGGGCCCGGCCGTAGCGAGCCAGGAGGCCGTCACTGAATTGGTCGAGGCGGGCATGGACGTGGCTCGTCTCAACTTCAGCCACGGCGACCACGACTTCCACCGCGAGCTCTTCTCCTGGGTGAGGGCGGCGTCCTCCTCGACTGGGCGGACCGTTGCCATCATGCAGGACATCCAGGGCCCAAAGCTGCGATTGGGGAAGATCCGGAACGCGTCGAGGGTGCTCGAGCGTGGCACCGAGGTCCGCCTCACCCCTGGTGGGGAGGCGGCCGATACCGATACCATCCCGGTTGTCTACGAAGCACTTCTCGAGGACGTAGAACCAGGACATCGCGTCATCCTCGCCGACGGCATGGCCACTCTCGAGGTGTTGGAGACTGTGGACGGCGTTCTTCGGGCGGTGGTGACTGCCCCGGGCCCCATCGCCGACAAGTGTGGGGTCGCCTTCCCCGACAGCATCCTGTCGGTGCAGAGTGTCACGCCAAAAGACGTCGATGACCTCGCCTTCGGAAAAGACCTCGGTGTCGACTACGTCGCGGCTTCTTTCGTCCGCAGCGCAGAGGACGTGAAAGCGGTGGCGGCGCTCGTCGAAGCGCCCGTCATCGCCAAGATCGAGCTTGCCCAGGCATTGGCGAATCTCGACGAGATCCTCACGGCATCGTTTGGGGTGATGGTGGCAAGGGGTGATCTCGGAGTTCAGCTTCCTCTGGAGAGAATCCCTCTGATCCAATCAGACATCTTGCATCGTGCCAACAGGGCGGGCCGCATCTCGGTCACGGCGACCGAGATGCTGGAGTCGATGACGAGAAGCGCTCGCCCCACCCGGGCCGAGGTCACGGACGTGGCAAATGCGGTCATGGCAGGCACGGACGCGGTCATGCTCTCGGGCGAGACCGCGATCGGTGATTACCCGGTTCAGGCCGTGGCGGCAATGGCGAAAATCTGTCGCACCGTGGAGCAGGGCACCTTGTCCGAGCGCGCTGCCGTTCCCTTCGTCGGTGACGAGAACCACGTGGCGTCGGCGGTGGCGCAGGCCGCGACACAGATCGCCCTCAACGTCGGAGCAAGGACCATCGTTGCCTTCACCGAGTCCGGGAGCACCGCCAGGCTGATCTCGAAATACCGGCCCACCCAGCGAATCGTCGCTTTCACTCCCAACGAGGTGACCCTCCGGCGTCTGGCCCTCTACTGGGGCGTTCATCCGCACAGCTTCGAGCGGAAGGTCTACACCGACGACGAAATCGCCTCGGCTGCCTCGATGTTGGCGAAGGAGGGGCTGGCTGACGAAGGCGAGACCATTGTGATGGTTGCCGGTGTTCCTCCCAACTTCCAGGCATCGACCAACCTGGTCAAAGTCCATCGAATAGGAGAGGAGGCTGGTGGCCTCGGAGGCTGAGATCCGCGCCTAGAGGAGAACCAGCAGTCTGGGTACCATCGTCCCATGGGTCAGAACGTCGAGATCAAGAGCTCGGTGGCGGTTGGCGATGTCCTCATAATCGACACCGACCGCAGCTTCACCGGACAGGACGGCGAGGCCGTGAGGCCCGGCCAGAAGGGCGCGGGCGTGCCCGGGATGCTCGCCGATCGGCTGTTTGCGCTCGGTCTCGGCATCGACCACGTCTACGTGCTTCAGAACACCGTGACCGTCCGGCGGCCCGGCGGGTGGGGTGACCAGGCCGCCGAGGAGGTGGCGAAGGCCACCCATTCCTTTCTCAGGTACTACGACGACGAGGAGGAGTAGGAGGGACTCTCAGGACTACGAGCTTGTCGTCGACGGAACCGTGGTGGTCGTCGGGCAGGGCTCTTCGGAGTCCGGCATCATGCAGGGATGGACCTCGATGACCGCGAACGTCGGCGCGTAACGAACGACCCACTGAAGCTCCTCGATCAGGTCCCTGCCTCCGATCAGGATGCGTCGGGTCACCGTCACGCTCCACCCCTGACGCTCGCTCTGTAGCTCGTTCATCTCGTCGATTTCCAACTCTGGGTTCGGGACGTAGGTCGGTTCCGGTGGGTCGGTTCGGGCATATCGGCCGGAGACCGCTCCCTCGACATGCCAGGCGTCGGGGCCCCCTTCCGCCACGACGTCGATGATCGTCCGTCCACTGCGCTGCTCGCCCTTGACCACTCGCCCGTCGTTGTCGCCGAAGAAGCGCACTGTTATCGAGGTCGAGGTGTACTGGGTGTCGATCAGGATCGCGCTCTCCCGGTTGTTGGTGAAGACGAGATCCGGGGTTCTCCAGTTGATGGTTGCTTCGATGCCTTCCGGGTAGCGGCTGAAGTAATACGAGTGAGCGCTGTGCTCGTCGTCCTGATAGCCACCCCAGAAGACTGCGTTGTAGAACGTCGTGGCGAACTGGCTGACACCGCCTCCGATGGTGTCGACCAATTGCCCCGCGACGATGGTGCCTGCAGGTAGATAGCCCTTCTCCTCGGTCCGCTGCCCAACGAACTGGTTGAGGCTCAGCTGCTCACCAGGAAGCACGATCGCCAGGTCTATTGCGTCGGCGAAAGTCTGGATGTTGCGAACCCTGTTCTCACAGCACGAGTGGTAGGTCGTGAACGACGAAACGAGATGATTGACCTGGAGGCTTTCGAGGTATTCCGTCGTTATCTCCGGATCGGCGTCCTCTACGAGGGGGAGCTGTCCGATTCTGTCAGTGGTGAGCCCGGCCTGATAGAGGCGTGTCGCGGTCTCTTCTTCGTCGATGCGAGTTCCCTTCAGGCCCGGCTTGATGAAGATGTCGTCACCCTCGATTACGAACTCGGCGTCGACCGGCTCGGCTTCGAATCTCTCCCTGACGGGCTGAAGGTACGTGTCGATGACGACAGGGTCGAAGAAGTTGACGATCTGTGGCGATGCCTCGGCGATGGTCCGGGACCTGAAGGCTTCGGCGAGTTGGGTCGGTGAGAACGTGATCGAATCGCCGTCGAACAGCATCTCGATCGGTGCCCCGATCAGCTGGTTGGCCTCGGCGAGCGCGGCATCGACGTCCGCGTCGGTCAACCTTGGAACGATCTCAGCGGTCGGAAGAGCTGCAGTCTCAGGCGTCTCGGCGAGAAGCTCACGCTCCACGATGTCCGCCGCCGGCCCACGATCGATGCCCAAGCCGGGTTTGGGGTAGACCGCCACGAGCACCCCGTCCTCCATCTCGACCGAGCCCAAGCTCGCCGGCTGGGCGATTACCTCCCGCTCCCAGCGTTGAAAGACCTCCCTCAGGGCCTCCTCATCTGCGCCACCCGCCAAGGGCAGCTCCTGAGTCGAGAAGATGTTTCTCAGCCAGAAGAGGAACTGGTGTGCGGCGTTGCCCTGGCGTCCGACGCTCATCGCAGCGTCGGCGACGGCTTCCTCGTCGGCGTCGAACCCCGCCTCTGCCGGCTGCAGCGTGACGAGGGCCCCTTCGATGGTGAAGGTGACGGTGCGGTTTCGGTGCCGATCTTCGACTCCGACCAACTCACTCAGCGCCTGGTCTCTGGTGAGGCCGCCGAGGGGGGTTCCCGAGACCGCGACCCTGCCCATCACCTCGTCCTGGGAGGCCCATCTCGTCAAGCCGTAGGCCGCAATGAGCAGCACGAAAAGAGCGGCCACGACGATCACGGACGCGAGGAGGGGGTGGATTCGCGAGAAGATGGCTTTCATATGAGGGGCCGCAGCGGTGGCCTGTCCCTGGTCGAGCGATGGTACCCAGGGGGTAACGGCTATCCGAACACTGGAGTTCCGGCGGTTTAGGGTCGCGGCGTGCGTGTCGTCATACCCCCAGTGGTGGCCGGAGACCCGGTGCGCGTGTCGGCCTCGACCTACGTGTCGTGGAAGAAATGCCCCGATCAGGCGAACGCCAAGCTCCAGGGCATCTACGGCCCCGAGTCGCGGCCCGCATTCCTGGGGAGCCTCGCGCATCGCATCTTCAGCCGGCATCTGCGTAGCGGCCCGATCGCGCCGGACGACTTCGC
>JAWWBL010000087.1:0-7306 GCA_033720975.1 Acidimicrobiia bacterium
GGCGTCTGGAAATAGAGCTCGCACCACAGCTCGTCGGAGATCTCTCCGCGGCGGGCGGCCAAATAGGACTCGTGAATCGCCTCGGCCGACCTGGCGATCTCGACCTGAGCCAGAGTGGCGTGAGAGGGGCCAAAGTCAGGCAGAGCGGAGAGAGCAAAGGTGACCTTCACCGTGGCACCCTCCCTGGGCACCGCTTCAACCGCTTCGACGAAGGCCGTCGGGGCATGGACCCCGAGGAGACGTCCGGCAACGGCTGGATCGGCGTTGACCAAAACTGTGGGTGCTCGGACCAGCGCTCCCGACTCCAATTCGACACCCTCGGTGGGCACGATGCTGGAGACAGGCTCATCAACGAAAACTGTTGCCCCTGCCTCGACCGCCGCCAGGTATAAGGCGTAGGACACCGCCCCCATCCCACCCCTGACAAACCCCCACTCGCCGGCCCGGCCCTCCTGGCGTCCCGACGAGTGGTGGAAGTCGACATAGGCGGTTCCGGGGTCGAAAGGGGATGCGTTGGTCCCGACGATCCCTTGACCGGCATAGGCGGTCACCATCCGTTCGTCCTGATAGAAACGCCTCAGGTGGTCGATCTGGCTGGCTTCGAAGAGGGTCTCCATCAGCTCCGGATCGCTGCCCAAGCGAGACTCGATGTCTTCTCGGGAAGGAGACGGCTCGAGCCAGAGATCGTCACTCCCTTCCGGTCTCAGTGCGTCCCGGATGCGATCGAAGAGCCGGGTGCGGGCGAAGTGCCCCTCCACGTCTCTGGGGGCGAAGGATCGGATCGACTCGGCGGTCTTCTCGGCGTCGAGCCACGATGTGAACGAGTGGCCGTCCGCGAACGGAACGAAATAGGTCGGGTCACCAATGAGGATCTGGAGCCCGCGAGATCGGAGGTCGAGATCGTCAATGACCTTCTGGTGGAGAAGGCCGGCCAGGTATGCGCACGGCGAGATGACATAACCCGGCCACATCTCTTCGGTGGTTGCGGCTCCACCGAGGCGATCCCGTCGCTCGAGCACGGCGACCTTCTGCCCAGCCCGAGCGAGATAGGCCGCGGCCGCCAGGCCGTTGTGGCCACCACCAACGACCACAGCGTCCCACGTGGACCCCGCCAGCTTCTCAGCGGGACGAGGTGGCTGCAGGCCGGCCAGGAGTTCTCGGGACGTGAGCTGTGACGGCACGGGTCGACGTTATCTGCCGATGTCGGCACCGTGTGCCGGCGGAGCTAGCGACGCCCAGCCGTTGCTGGCTCGGGGAGAAGCTCCAACAGTTCCGTATTGAGCTCGTAGAAGTGATCGCTGGCCAGTGAGCCCTGCCCATGACGCAGGTTGAGCTCCTTGAGCAGTCGTAGCCACTTGGCGAAAACGGCTGAGGGCTCCACGTCACTCGCCCGTAACGTCTCGGCCAACTCGGAGATGCGCAGCTTCATGTCCTCATACCGGGCGTTCGCCACGGCGCGTGCCTTGGGGGACATAGAGCTAGCTGAGCTGCCATTGGAGCCTCTGAGATCCTCTTCGAAGACACCCATCTCCAGGGCAAACCTCCCTGGGTCACCAACGTCGAGGAGCATCTCCTCGCCGTCCACGGTTATGTGAAAGCCGTCGGACCTCTTCACGACAGCAAGGCTCTCGATGGGCCAGTCGGCGACCTCTTGGTCGCCAGACTTCAAAACCAGCAGTTCGTCCGTGACATCCACCTGGACGTTGAGTGGCAGCTTTGTCTGGTCAGGTAGATAAAGCCGGGCGGTGTAGACCGACAACGGACCTCCATATGGTCATCTCCCGGCCGCCCGCTCCGGTCAAGTTACCCCGGCGGAGCAGAAATAAAAGCCCGAGTTAGGAGGCCGTGGACCATTCCAGCGGGAAGAGGGTATGTGTCCCCTCCAGTCCCTTGAGCTCGACCGTCACCGGCTCGCCAAAGACGATCCCAGAGCTGTTCACCAAATCGGCTGTTGTAGCCGACACGAGGATCTGTCCACCCTGAGCTGCCGCGGCCACCCTGGCCGCTTTGCTGACGGTCAGCCCGATGTAGTCGTTCCGGTCTTGAAGGACATCGCCGGTGTGAACTCCAATCCGGAGCACAAGGGCATCGCTCTTCAAACCCGCCATCGCCCGCTGGATCTCCCGCGCCGACAGCAGCGCCGAAGTCCCGGAGGGGAAGGCGAACATGCCACCGTCGCCGAGAGTCTTCACAACACTGCCACCCATGTTCTCGACGACATTCTTCGCCGTGGAGAAGTGCTCGGAGATAAGGGCCGACCATTCGTGATCTCCCATCGATCGGGACAGGCTCGTCGAATCGACGATGTCGGTGAAGAGGAATGTGGTCGTTCCAAGTCCGACGGTTTTCAAGGAGACGTCATCGGAGTCTGAGTCAATGGACTCCAGGAGGTCGGAGAGCGTCTTCGTCAGCTGCACGGCGAAGGACCTGCCTTCTGGCTGATCGGCATGAGGCATTGAGGTGTGTATCTGAGCGATCCGCCACCCGAGGTCGGTCCGAACGAGGCCGAATGTCATTCGGACACTGATTCGGTGGCTCTCATCTCCGAACACGGCGGTGATCTTCACCTCCGAGAAGGCGAAGGCGGAGTCCCGGAGAACATTGATGCGCAGGCTCTCAAAACGTGCGTACAACTCGTCGGGCTCAGAGACGTCCCTGGCCATCAGCGCACTGACGCCTTCGGTGCCGAAAGCGAGCTCATCGCGCCCCGTCCCGATGACCGAGGGAGAGTCGGTGACAAATGCCTCCAACGCCGAGTCGATATCTCCAGCGCTGTAGCTCCCGAGCATCTGATAGAGGACTGCCCGGATATCAGCGATGTCGCGTTCGGTTGTCATCCAAAGCCTCCGCTCCCCGCTCGAGGCCAACCCGAGCTCTAACCCGCATATTGGCAAGCTCGCACAGTCTCCGCGGCTGCGGAGTCGCTACATCCCGGTACGGTTCGTGTATGGGTTTCCTGTGGTGGTTCGCGGTCGTCGCACTTGCGGAGATGGCGACCTTCTTCTGGATCAGCTCTGAGATAGGGCTGGGCCCGGCGATCCTGATCGCCCTCACCACCGCCCTCGTCGGTGCACTCATGGTCAAGCGCGCCGGGGTGGCCGTTTGGCGGAGCATTCGGGCCCGCGTCAGAGAACAGAAGGTTCCGGGTCGGGAACTCGCGGCCGGAGCTGCCGTTCTGGTAGCTGGGGCCTTTCTCATATCACCCGGTTTCATCACCGACGTGCTCGGGTTTGCTCTCCTGGTGCCTGCGGTTCAGGACCGGCTGTACCGGATCGTCACCCAAAGGCTGGCGGGGCGGTTCGAGACGCTCCGAGCTGCCAGCCAGAGGTATGCCCAGGATCAGGGCGCGTGGACCGTCGAAGTGGTCGACGTCGATGAAAATGATTGACCAGGCTGTCGGTCGCTATAACCGTCCAATCCGATCGACCAGCAGGTCGTAGAAACGGTTGGCATCGATTTCCTGCATGACACGGGCATTTGGCTCGTAGTCGGTAACGCCCCACCAGTCGATGACCGTCATCCCGTGTGTGGGGCCCTTGTCGGTCACGATCTCGACGTTGACTTGTCGGCCGTCGAACATCTCAGGGTCGAGCAGGTAAGCGATCACGGTCGGATCGTGCAGCGGCCCACCCTCAATCCCGTACTTTTCAATGTCCCACTTGTCGTAGAAGTCGAGCATCCCGGCGACGCAATCCCCCGCGGGAGTCCCGAGATCGCGGAATCGCTGAAGCCGAGCCGGCGTGGTGACGGCCTTGTGGGTGACGTCGAGAGGCATCATGACAATCGGGATGCCGCTGGTGAACATGATGTGGGCTGCGTGTGGGTCGACCAACATGTTGAACTCGGCGGCCGGTGTGGTGTTGCCTCCCTCGAAGAACCCACCACCCATCATCACAATCTGCTCGACTTTGGCGGCGATGCCCGGCTCCCGCTGGAGGGCCAGGCCCACATTGGTCACGGGGCCAAGCGTGCACAGGGTCACCTGGGTCGCATGCCGGTTGACGATCTCGATTATCCGGTCAACCGCGTGGCCCGGGGAAGGCTTCAGACGTGGTGGGGGCAGATCTGCGCCGTCGATTCCGGTCACGCCATGCACGTACTCGGCGGTCCGGAGCTCGTTGATCATCGGACGGGACGCACCCGAATACACCGGGACGTCGGCTCGGCCCGCCAGCTCGACCAATCGGAGCGTGTTGTCGACGGTGCGTTCGAGGGGCACGTTTCCTGCCACCGCCGTCAAAGCGAGGACGTCCAGCTCCTCAGGTGAGGCGAGCGCGGCCAGGATGGCGACGGCGTCGTCCTGGCCGGGGTCGGAGTCGATGATGATTGGACGTGCGATCCCCGGAGCGTAACTAGGCGCCGAGGAAGGCTTCCAGTTCGGCGAAATCCGGGATCGAAGGCTGGGCGCCCCTGCGGGTCGTGGCAATGGCACCGGCCGCTACCGCCCGGCGGACCGCTTCCTCCAGCCCGAGATCAGCGGCTAGAAAAGCGGCGACGGTCCCGCAGAAGGTGTCCCCGGCCGCGGTGGGATCGACGGATTGCACTGAGGGAGCCGGGATGCGGACCACCTCGGATTCCTGGACGACCATGGCCCCGTCCCCGCCCATCGTCACGATCGTCGCACCACTGCGACCGAGGCTGGTGGCCGCCGCCAGGATCTCCTCGTCGTCGCGGGCATCCTTGCCCGAGAGATGCGCCAACTCGGAGCGATTGGGGACCAATATGCCCACCCGTTCCATGAGCTCGGTGGGTAGGTCCTTGGCTGGCGCCGGGTTGAGGCAGAAGATTCCTCTGGTCAGATCGGCGGCAGCCACGACCGTATCTATGGGGATCTCCAGTTGGCAGAGCACGACCCGGGCGCTCGAGATCATCGCTGCGTGCGGGGCCAGCGAGTCGGGGTCGAGTGCGAGGTTGGCCCCCGGGCTGACGACGATTGTGTTCTCCGCAGCCGAATCGACCGTTATCACAGCAAGGCCGGTCTCGCTTGCCGACTCGCGGTGAACTCCTGAGATGTCGACCGCGTCGGCTGCCAACGAGTCGACGAGTGCTTGCCCATGGTCGTCGTCACCGACTGCGCCGATCATCGCAACTCGGGCTCCCATTCGAGCGGCTGCTACCGCCTGGTTGGCGCCCTTGCCCCCGTTGGCCCAGTAGTGGCCCGAACCGAGCACGGTCTCGCCCGGCGCCGGGTGCCTTGCGGCGAGGATCGTCAAGTCACGGTTGAGCGACCCGACCACCACCACGTCTGGCGGTGTCACCTCGGTGACAGGCGCATCGTGGTGTGGAGGAGATCCGGTTCCAGCATGGCGTCGAGGGATCTTCCACTCCCTGCGTACTTCTCCCGGAAGGCAGTCGAGGCCAGGTCAACCGAGCGGGGATCGGTCGCGGGGACGGCGTCGAACTCGGCCCGCAGGTCATCGAGGATCAGTGCCACCCTCGGGTTGGCGAGCGCCCTTTGGTACCAGCGGCCGGCATCCCCCCTATAGGAGCGGATATAGAGGTCCCCTGCCGCCGCCACCACCCAAATGATCGTTTTGGTCGGGCGCTCTCCGTTGTGGGTCTCGATGAGGACTTCTTTGGCCGAAGCCAATTTCCGGAAGGTCTCTGGTGGGAGCGGCACCGGCCCAGGCTATACCCTCCTCAGAACCGCGGATCATCCGTCGGGACGATTGGAAACGAATAGGTGACATGAGACTTGAAGAACAGCGTTGGGTTTCACGACCCCAGCGCGACGCATTCGAATACACCGCCGACTTCTCCAACATCTCCGACTGGGACCCCGGCGTCGTGGCCTCGGAGAAAGTGACCCCAGGACAGGTCGGAGTGGGCACCGAGTTCGATCTAGACGTGAAGTTCGGTAACAGAACCGCGCCCATGCGATACCGGATCACCGAGTACCAGCCGGATACCCGGGTGGTGCTGGTCGGTGAGGGGCGGCAGTTGCGAGCCGTCGACGAGATCGTCTTCGAAACCCAGGACAACATGACCAGGATCGATTACACGGCCGACCTGCAGTTTCGCGGATACATGAGACTGGTTGCGCCGTTTCTGGGCAAGGCTCTGGAGAAGGTGGGAGAGAAGGCTCTGGACGGCCTGGAGTCCGCACTTTCTCGATGACCAGCAAACTGGCAATCGCCGGTTTCACGAATCTCGGATACCTCATCCATACCTGGGGCGAGGGCCCGCTCGAGGCCGACATGTCGGGTAAGACCGTCCTGATCACCGGCGCAACCGGAGGGCTAGGGCGCAGTGCAGCGGCAAGCATCGCCGGTCTCGGTGCACGCGTGATCGTCGTCGGGAGGAGCCCGGAGAAGCTGCGGAAGGTCAAGAGCGAGATAGACGGCGATGTCGAGACGATCGAAGCCGATCTGAGCCTTCTTGGCGAGGTTCGCGACCTCGCCGATGCCATTGCTGCAACTGAGGAGAGACTCGACGTGCTAGTCAACAACGTTGGGGTTCTCCTTCCGGAGCGCTCGGAGACAGCCGAGGGCCTTGAAACCACCTTTGCCACCAACCTGGCCGGCCACTTTCTGTTGACCAACCTGCTGGCACCGAAACTGATGGACATCGGTGAGTCACGTATCGTCAACGTCACCTCTGGTGGCATGTACGCCGAGAGAATCCGGCCCGACGACCTGCAGAGCCGTCGGGGCGAATACAGGGGGGCTATCGCCTATGCGCGGACCAAAAGGGCCCAGGTGATCCTGACCGAGATGTGGGCGGAGAGGCTCAGTGGGTCCGGTGTGACCGTCCATTCGATGCATCCCGGGTGGGCACGCACCGCCGGGGTTCGCTCCTCACTTCCCACTTTTCACAAGCTCATGTTCCCGCTCCTCAGGACACCGGACCAGGGAGCAGACACCATCGTCTGGCTCGCCGCGGCGGACGAGCCGGCCAGCTTCACCGGGATGCTGTGGTTGGATCGACGACCCGCCCCCACCCATCTCACATCTTCAACGGTGGAGACTGAAGAGGAGCGGGCTCTCCTATGGGAGCAACTGGTCCGAGTGACCGGCTCGGACCTGCCTGTATCCCCCTGAGCTGTTCTGGCCGACGCTCAGTCGGTGACCGCGGACGCCTTGGGGGGCCCGGGGAAGAAGGCGTTGGTCCGAGCGGCGTAGTCCGCATACTCGGGTCGGCGTCTCTCGATCGTCTTCTCGAGAAGGGCCACCCCGGAGACGCGTAAGAGCAGCGTGCTCATGACGATGGGGGAGAACACCGTCCACCACAGGCCCCCGGCCGCGGCGATCAGGAAGATCCCCCACCACACACAGAAGTCACCGAAGTAGTTGGGGTGGCGGGTATA
>JAWWBL010000088.1:0-7296 GCA_033720975.1 Acidimicrobiia bacterium
GGAGCCACGCCTGCCGCATTGACAAGCACATCGAGGCGGCCAAAGGACTCCTTCGCACCGCTGACAGCGCCCCGAACCTGGTCGGGGTCCGACACGTCGCAAGCTATGAAGCGGACCGCCTTGCCAAGATCCTCCACAGCGCGTCGCCCAGCCTCCTCGTTCAGGTCGAGGAGGACTGCCTTTCCGCCGCGGGCGATCATGCGCTCAGCCGCGCCCAGCCCGAGACCCGACGCCCCACCTGTTATCAGAAAGACAGAACCTTCTATCTCCATCTCACCTCCAGTGGCGACGGTACCAAAGGTCCGGGGTCGCGACTGCTTCGATATAACCCGTGATTGGCGTGTTCGACTCCGGAATCGGCGGGCTCTCGGTTCTCACCGAGATCCGCGCCATCATGCCTGGAGCCGACCTTCTCTACGTTGCCGATCGAGCCAGGGCGCCCTACGGCAATCGATCCCTTCTAGAAGTCGCTCGGCTGGCCCACGAGATAGCGGATTGGCTCGTCGACCGCGGATGCTCGACGATTGTGGTGGCGTGCAACACAGCCTCGGCCGCCGCTCTCCACTCATTGAGGGGAAGGCACCCGGCCGTGCCGATCGTGGGCATGGAACCCGCGGTGAAACCCGCTGCCGAGATCACCAAGACCGGCGTCATAGGCGTGTTCGCCACGGCCGCCACCTTCCAGGGCGAACTGTTCGACTCCGTTGTGGACAGGCACGCCGGTGACGTCGAAATAATCGCGACCGCCTGTCCGGGTTGGGTTGACCTCGTGGAACGAGGCGCCGTCAGCGGCCTGGAGCCCGAGAGAGTCATCAGCGAGGACGTCCGTCCGGTGGTAGCCGCCGGCGCCGATGTCCTGGTACTCGGCTGCACTCACTTCTCCTTCCTGGCGCCGGCGATATCAGCGGTGGCGGGCGATGAGGTCATCGTGTACGACCCCGCTCCGGCGGTTGCCGCCCAAGTCGCGCGTGTCGCCGCCGGGACCGGAGGGGGTGGTCGTGTCACGCTGGCCGGCTCTGGAGACCTTTCCGAGCTGTCGGAGATGGCAGCCAAAGTGGCGGGGATCACCGCCGATGCGCCGGTCGTAGCTTTTCCTTCATGAGCGGGGCCAAGGACCTGGTTTGGTTCAGCCAGGGAGAGGTATCCGTGGGCAGAGGCACGATCGACGTGATCGATCCGGGGGCCGGGCCAAGCCGATACCGGCGGTCGCTGGAGGCATTGCGCAGATCGGGACGGCAGATCGGTTTCGCATCGTTCACATTCGACCCCGATGAACCAGGTTCGATGGTTCTCATCCCGGAGGACGTCGAGACGACCGACTGGGAGACGACGCTGGGGTCCGCTCTCCCCGATCCTCCACCCGGAGGAAGGCTCATCTCGGACGGGGTACCTGCATGGCGGTCAGGATTCGCGGAGGCCTCGGCCCGCCTCGCTGACGGGGAGGTCGAGAAAGTCGTCCTGGCCAGAAGGGTGACGGCCGGGTTCGAGTCGCCGATCGACCAACGGCGACTGCTCCAGCGCTTGGGCCCAGTGAGAGCCAACTCCTATCTTTTCGCCGTCGGCGGGCTCATCGGGGCAAGCCCGGAGCTGCTCGTATCGATCCGCGACGGTGCGATATCTGCACATCCACTAGCCGGGACTGCTTCAAGCGACGCCGGTCTGACCGGCAGCCTGGTCGAGAGGGAGCACCGCCTGACCGCCGACGCCGTATCCGAGGCACTGTCACCGCACCTGGTCAACCCGCCCTCCTTGCAGCCAGACACCGTCGAGGTGGGGCCAATCAAGCATCTCGGCTCGCGGATCACCGGCCGGGCCAGGCCAGGCGTGACAATCGTCGATCTCCTCTCCAGCCTTCATCCGACGCCCGCCGTCGGGGGTGTGCCACCCGAGCGCGCCCTCAGCCTGATCCGAATCCTCGAGCCTTGGGGGCGGGGACGGTACGCCGGCCCCGTGGGATGGCTCGATTCGAGCGGACAGGGAGAGTTCGCGCTTGCTCTCCGGTGTGGGAAAGTCGAGGGGGACGAGGCGACGCTATTCGCAGGAGGCGGTCTGGTGGCGGGATGCGACCAAGAGGCCGAGCTGGAAGAGACCCGCCTCAAGCTCGAGCCGATGCTCACCGCTCTTGGGCTAGAGCCGCGAGGCCAAATCTGAGCCGATCCGGTCGAGCTTCCGTCGGGTCGCCAGATCATCGGACCGGTCAACTGCGACACGAATCAGGCTGACACCCGACGTTGCCAGCCCATCATCCACTGAAGCGATGACATCTCGGGCGTTATCTGCCTCCCGATAGTTGAGTCGGTGGAACGCGGACAACGCGGCGAGGTCGCGGTGGTGTGGGGTGACGAAGAGCCTTTCGTAATCCGGGGCGTGAGCGGCCGTCGGGAGGCTGTCGAACAGTCCTCCACCTCCGTTGTCGATAACCACAACCACCATGTCGGGACGGGGATCGATCAGAAACCCGTTGGAGTCATGGAGCAGCGACAGGTCGCCGGCAAGGGCGACGGTTCCATGTGCGGAACGGGCGACTCCGAGGGCTGTTGACACAAAACCGTCGATCCCCGAGGCCCCTCGGTTGGCGATAACGGTCCCCCGGCGGCGGATGTGAGCATCAACCTCCCGGATTGGCAGTGAAGAAGCTGCCACCAGGACCTCCCAACCGGCCAGGTTCAATGCGGAGGCCACCGCCGCCCCGGAAGACGCTGCGTTGGGCCCCAAGTGCTCGTCAATGGCAGCGATCACCGACTGATCTGCCGCCTCCCACCGTCTGGCCCATTCCGGTCCACATCGAGGTGCGTCGGCTAAGGCCTCCAACGTCGCCGCGGGGTCGGCATGGATCACGTTTGTGGCGTTGCGCGCCGGGTCGATGTGCCTCCCCCAGTAATCGATTCTGATCCTCTGGTCTCCCGACGCGACCAGTGCCTCCAGCCGGTCGCTCGGGCTCAACGAGCCCACGGCATACACCACGCTGGGCCGCAACCGATCTGGAACCCCTCCCGCGAGTAGGTGGTGATAAGCGGTTACGACGTCAGCGTCGCCTCTCAGACCTGATAGCGCCGTCGCCAGCACCGGCCAGCCGAGACGGGAAGCAGCCGACCTGAGGCGGGCGCGGTCATACCTCCCCTCGCCCGCGATCACCACGCCACAAGCCCCTTCGGCGACTTCCAGCGCCGCCGTCGGTGGCGTCCGGTCACGAATCCGGTGCTCGGATCCCGATACGTCGAATGGATAGATCTCCCCGACCGTCCTGCCGTCGTCGGTCACCGGCACGGTCGGCTCGCGGAACGCCACATTGAGATGCGCCGGCCCGGGCTTCCCCAAAGCGCCCCGTGCGGCGGCCACGATCCCCGACACCGTCGATCTCCACGCCAGGTTTGCGTCTGATGAGGCGTCCGGCGCCCCGATTTGTGAGAAGAGCCGGACATGTGCGCCGTAGAGCTCGGTCTGATCGATCGTCTGGTTGGCCCCCACACCCCTCAGCTCATCGGGCCGATCGGCAGACACGACCACCAGAGACGCCAAGGACATGCTGGCTTCCACGACCGCCGGCAGGTAATTGGCCGGCGCTGTGCCGGATGTGCAGATCAGGGCCGCCGGCGCACCGGTCGCCTTGGCCCAACCCAGCGCGTGGAAACCAGCCGATCTCTCGTCTATCGAGACCACAGTGGTGATGGCTTCGTGCGAGCTGGCCGCGATGGCGAGGGCAGCAGACCGGGATCCAGGGGATACCACCGCCAAACGCACACCGCCACGCGCCAGCTCGTCGATGACAACCCGGGCGAGAGCCGTGGACGGATTGGGTTGGCCCATCATGTGAGCATCTCGGCGGCGGCACGCACCCTGCGAAGCATCTCTGCGGCATGATCCCGGTCGGGCCTCCACTTCGAGACCAAGGCCGGATCAGGTTCAGGACGCCGCACCTCGAGCATGCCGCCCTCGGGTATCAACGGTTCCTTTGTCGGGTCACCTGCGAGCAGTGAGACCGTTCCCAATCCGAAGGCATAACCATGTTGCGCCAGCCTGGAGGCAGCAAGAGCCCCCGCGTACATCCCGACCGAGGTCTCGAGGGCAGAAGAGATGATCACTGGAACGGGAGAGCGGCCGGCCAACTCGAGGACCCGGGAAACGCCCCCCATCGGCTGGACCTTGAGTATGAGAAAGTCGGCGATCCCCGACTCGATGATCTCGATCGGGCGAGGACTCTGGCGAACCAGCTCATCGATGGCAAGGGGCGTCGAGACCCTGTGCCGCAGCGCCGACATCTCCTCGATCGTGGCAACGGGTTGCTCAACGTACTCGAGGTCGAAGTGGGCCAGGCCGTTCAGCCGACTCACAGCAGTCTCGAGATCCCATGCAGCATTCACGTCGATCCTGAGCCGGCCCGACTCGCCCAAGGCTTCCCGGACAGCTGCAAGTCGCTCTTGCTCCGACTTGTCGTCATCAGATGGGTCGCCAACTTTGACCTTGGCGGTGGTTGCGCCCGAGGCGCGGACGAGTCTGGCTGCCAGATCCGGAGCGACGACCGGGATCGTGACATTCACGGGGACGCTGGTCCGCCCTGGTGCGGGAAGAAGCCCACATGCCAGCTCCAACGCGGCCGCCAGCCACCTGGTGGTGACGCCGGGGGGATAATCCGGGAAGGGTGAGAACTCGCCCCAGCCTGCCGGCCCGCGGATGAGGACGGCGTCCCGGTACTCCACGCGTCGGAACCTGTGTTTCATCGGGATTCGCACCGGATGGAGCTCCAGCGACTGAAGGAGCGATCCAGCACCGCTCATCCCTCTTGGCGCTCCCTGATGAAATCGATGACCAGGCGCACCTGCTCTTGGCTCAGGGAGGACGAGAATGACGGCATCCGGCCTCTGCCGTGGACGATCGACACCTCCAGGAACTCGTCTGGCCTCGCTGCCGAGTTCGAGCCGGGGCCGAGCGCAGGCGCCAGACCACCCTCGAGATCAGCCCCGTGGCAATTGGCGCACAGCAGGGCATAGATCTCCTCACCGGTGGCGTCATCGGGGGGGCGGGCCACAGAGCATGCGGCGGACAAGATCAGAACGACTATGGCCAGGAGGCGCATGCGAGGATCGTACGGTCAGTCGTCTCGGGAGTCCGTCGATTCGAGCCTGGCCACTACATCCCTGACCATTTGTGACTGCTCCATCGCGGTGACGAGAACCGCGTCGGCGGTTTCGACCACCACGACGTCCTCGAGGCCGGCCACCGCCACGGTCCGGCTGGTCGCCTTCACCAGCGACCGGCGGACATCGACCAGAGCGGTGGAACCCGAGGCCGCGTTGCCATCCTCGTCGTGCTCCAGCACCTCCCAAAGTGACAGAAACGAGCCGATGTCGCTCCAGCCGACGTCGATTGGAACCACCGCAGCGCGATCCGTCTTCTCCGCTATCCCGACGTCGATCGATATGGCTCGAACGTCGCGGAATGCCTCCGCGAGTTCGATCTCCCCGCCACGGGTTGCTGGCATCGACGCCTCGACTCCCGCGAGGACTTCAGGACAGTGGGCACGCGCCTCGTCGAGCAACACGCCGGCCTCGACAACGAACATCCCCGAGTTCCACAAATAGCCGGCCTCGATCATCCGAGTGGCTTCCGCCTCATCTGGTTTCTCAGTGAACCGGCTGACCTCGAACCCTGCCCCCAGTGCGTCGCCGGTTTCGATGTAGCCATAACCGGTCTCGGCACGGCTCGGAACGACACCGAACGTGACCAGGTGACCGTCCGCGGCCAGGTTCCCGGCCTCGATCACCGATCCAACGAACTCCTCGTCATCACGAATGAGGTGATCCGATGGCTGGATCACCAGGACTTCGTCGGGCTTGGCTGCAAGCGCGGCAGCCAAGGAGGCCGGAGCCGTGTTCTTCCCGATCGGCTCGGAGATGATCAGTCTCAACTCGACGCCCGCCGCGCCAGCCGTCGTCTTCACGAGATCGACGTGGCGGCGCGACGTGACCACTATCGGGTCGGCGAACTGGGAACGGTGAGCGAGGCGTCGCAGACACATCGTGAAGAGGGATTCCCCGGGGATCAGCTCTCCGAACTGCTTGGGCGACGATTGTGTCGACAGCGGCCATAGCCGGGTTCCTTCCCCACCTGAGAGCACGACGGGGACAAGGGCTGGCACGGAGCTGAGGCTACCTTCAGTCCGAAGTGGAGATGGACACGTACCCGCACTCGCTGCAAATAGAGCGAACGATTCCCAGACCAGCAGGAGCCTCGACGAACTCGTGAACGTGCTCCCTGCCGCTGTTCTTGGAGAACGCAGCCCTCACCGCCCCCATCAGACCCGACTTGGCCGTCGCGCCCGCCAGCGCCGGCTCGGGCTCAACCGGTGACATGGTCTCCTCCGCGGTATCCAGCTGACCGAGATCAACAACGGTCTCAGGAGTTGCGACCTCGAAATCCGGCTCAGGTGAATCGGGACCGACGTCGACAGGCACCTGCTCGGGCTCGACCGGCACCTCCTCGGGCTCGACCGGCACCTCCTCGGGCTCGACCGGCGGCTCCTCGGGCACGACATCCTCAAAAGGCTCGGTCTCGGGGACGGCAGCTCCTCCCTCGGCCCGAAGCGCGGCACGCTGTGCCTCCAATTTCTCGATCTCTGCCCTGGCGGCAGCGATGCTCTCGGCCACATCCCTTTCTGCCGCGGCCCGCTCTGCCTCCAGTAGGCGACGCTCCTCTTCCAACCGAGTGCGCTCGGCCTCGAGTGCGGCCCGCTCGGCCCTGAGCGTCTCCATCTCGTCCCCACCTGCCGTCGGTGGCTCAGGATGAGTTGTCGCACGAGGTGGAGCCGTGGGCGAAGGCTCCGCGACCGGGGGTGGGGCAACGGGTGATGGCGGCACAGGTCTGGACCTGGCGGCCGGCCGCCGTGCCGCTTGCGTGCCCAGATTGGCGATCATCGCCTGACGTAGCTCTGGCAGCTTCGACGGCTTGGTTCCCCGACGCGACCATCTCACCGAGAAGAAGCGCCGTAGGAACCCTCGGGCCTTGAAGCCAGCCCAAACCTCGGCCATGTGCTCGATGCCCTTGTAGGCGAAGTCCATTGGATTCTCAGCGATGAAAGTGATCTCCTCGCGCCCGAGAGAGATCTCGAAGACGCTCGAAACCAGTCGGCTCGCCTGTACGTCGAACAGCGACCAGCGGCCCAGAGACTCCCCTTCGAGGATCAGCTCAGCTTGCTTTTCCTCCACTTGCAGAGTCACGGGGATCCCCGGATGGTCGACCTCAGGAAAGCGAACCTGGCCGGCGAACTTCAACTTGCAGCCACCTTCCCTTCCAAACGGA
>JAWWBL010000089.1:0-7207 GCA_033720975.1 Acidimicrobiia bacterium
CAAGGCCGTGGAGGCGGTCATCGACGAGCTTGGGGCGGCTACGAGAGGCGACAACGAAGACATGAAAACCACCCGTCATAAGATCGACGTGGAATGACTGACCAGAAAGACCGGGTGCAGCCCGACGACATCATTCCTCCCGAGGGGCACATCCCGGTTCAGGCACGAAAGCTGCTCACCGACGCCGCCATGATGCTTCCGAATCTGGTCAAGTTGGTGGGAAGGCTGTTAAAGGATCCGCGTGTGCCCCGAAGGGCGAAAATCACACTCGCGCTGGCGGCCGCTTACGTGGTGAGCCCTATCGACCTGATCCCTGAGATGATCCCCGTTCTTGGCTGGGCGGATGATGTAGTGATCCTCATGTTCGCCCTGGACGGTCTCATCTCCCGCGCCGGGCCAGAACTGGTAGAGGAGCACTGGGATGGCCCGGGGGACCTTCTGGGGCTGGTCCGGGAGGTGATCGGTCTCTCTCGCACGGTGGTCCCGGGACGGATCAGCTCCATCGTCGACCGCCTCTCGGGTTGATCCTCCGGGGACGCGCCCCGCTCCGGGAAGGTTGGCCGTCGTAGGATCGGCATATGGCGTTTGCTGACGGCATAGCCGATTTCCGCTCGGACACTGTCACCCGGCCCACGGCCCGGATGCTGGAGGCGATGGCCACCGCACCCGTCGGCGACGACGTCTATGGGGACGATCCAACAGTGAACGCGTTGGAGCAGGAGTCTGCTCAGGTCGTGGGCAAGGAGGCAGCGGTGTTCGTGCCGTCCGGAACCATGGGCAACCAGCTCTCCATCATGTATCACACCAGTCCAGGTGAGGAGATACTCGCCCATGAGGGAAGTCATGCGCGATCCATTGAGGCAGGGGCCCCCCAAGCTCTGTCCGGGGTCGCTTTCCGCACGGTCTCCTCTCCCGATGGCCGGATCACCAAGGGCGACCTCGAGTCCGTATTGGCCATGTCCGGCTTCTTTCCCAGACTGGGGCTTCTCTTGTGGGAGAACACTCACAACGCATCAGGGGGCCGGGTGGTCCCCATCGACGTCATGCAAGAGACATCTGCTCTCGCCAGGGAGCGTGGCGTCCCGATTCATCTCGATGGCGCACGTCTGTTCAACGCCGTGGCAGCCACGGGGACTCGAGCTGATCACTACGCCTCTGTGGCCGACACCGTCCAGTTCTGCTTCTCCAAAGGGCTCGGCGCTCCCGTCGGGTCGATTGTGTGCGGGTCCGGAGAGGTGACGGATGAGATCCGTTACCTGCGCAAGAGGCTCGGAGGAGGCATGCGGCAGGCAGGTGTGATCGCTGCTGCGGCACGCGTGGCCCTCGAAGCAAGGGACAGGCTCGTGGAGGACCACTTGCTGGCCGACGAGTTGGCGGTTCGCCTTGCAGAGCAGTTTCCTAACTCGGTCGACCCTGATGACGTGGACACCAACATGGTGCTCGTGGATGTCGCGGCTCTCGGAATGGGTTGGGACGAGATTCGGGGCAGGCTGTCAGGGGTAGGCGTGGTGGCCCGCGCCCCTCGGGCGGGATCTTGGCGTTTGGTCACCCATCGCGACGTTGATACGTCAGATGTCGATCGTCTGCTCTCGGCCTTGTCGTAACCGCTCCTCAGCCTGGCGGGTCTGAGACCACATGAGCTATGCCGCGCTCTTTCCCGGTCAGGGCAGCCAAGCCGTAGGAATGGGTGCCGACTTGTTCGAAGCCCGCCCTGACCTTCTCGGCGAGCGCGCCGACGAGATCCTGGGGTGGTCATTGCGCGAGATGTGCTTGAACGGCCCCGAAGACAAGCTCACCCGGACCGAGCACACTCAGCCAGCGCTGTTCGCCCTCTCCTACGCCCTCTGGGACGAGTTTGCCCGTGTCATGGCGACACAGCCGGCAGCCGCGGCGGGCCACTCGCTTGGCGAGTACACCGCACTTGCCGCCGCCGGAGTATTCGCCTACCACGATGGACTCTCGTTGGTCTCGGAGCGGGGACGGGCCATGGCGGCGGCGGCCGACCTGGTGCCGACCGGTATGGCTGCGGTCATCGGTGCCGACGAGGAAACAGTCTCGCGGCTTGTAGCCGCCAATAGAGCCCGGGGGGGTCGAATGTCGGTTGCGAACTTCAACGCACCCGGCCAGATAGTGGTGGCAGGTGCCGTGGAGGACATCGAGTGGTTGGCCGACAATGCCCGCGCCCATGGAGTGCGCAGGGCGATTCCTCTGAACGTTGCCGGCGCCTTCCACACTGAGTTCATGGAACCGGCCAGGGAGCGAGTGGCTTCTGCGTTGTCCAGAGTGGGTCTACGCGAGCCAGCCTTCAAGGTCTGGTCGAACACGACTGCGGAGGAGCACGAGAGTGGGACTATCGCCGAGACACTGGCCCGACAGATGGTCTCACCGGTTCGGTTCTCCGACAGTCTCCGGTCGATGGCGCGAGGAGGGACAGGGGTCTTCGTGCACGTTGGCCCCGGGGATGTGACAGCAGGCATGGCTAGGCGAACGGTCGACGGTGCCGAGGTGCTGACCGTGAACCGCCTCGACGATATTGACGAAGTCGTGGCCTCTCTAAGTACGATGGCCTGACCCAGGAGTGACCATGCTGAACGCTCATATAACCGGCTGGGGCAAATGCATGCCCCCGAACGTGCTGTCCAACCACGACCTAGAGCAGCTGGTCGACACGTCGGACGAGTGGATCACGACCCGCACTGGGATCAAGGAGCGGCGGATAGCCCACGTCGAAGCGTCGGACATGGCTGCCGTGGCGGGTCTCCGCGCTCTGGCCGCCGCCGGCAAGACACCAGAAGACGTCGACCTTCTGCTGGTGGCCACATGCAGTGGTGATTCGATCATTCCCTCGACTTCGTCGGTTGTTCAACGCAAGATCGAAGCGTGGAACTCCGCGGCTATGGACCTCAATGCAGCCTGCTCCGGGTTTGTCTACGGGCTCGTCGTCGGGACCTCGATGATCGGGACCGGCATGAACAAGACTGTCCTTCTCATCGGCACGGAGAAACTTCATTTCGTGATGGACTTCACAGACAGAGCCACCTGCGTCCTCTTTGGGGATGGCGCCGGGGCGGTCGTGCTCGAACCTACGACCGAGGCATTCGGAGTTCTCGCCTCGGATCTGGGAATGGACGGGTCTGTTGGGCACATCCTCGAGGTACCCGTCGACGGCACATTCGGCGACAGGTGCCCGGTCGATCCTGCCAAATCCGGTGTTTCAATGGAGGGCCAGGAAGTCTTCCGTCGCGCAGTCACCATGATGGGCGAGTCGTCCAAGATCTCACTCGACAAGGCTGGCCTCGCCCTGGACGACGTCGATCTGCTCATACCGCACCAGGCCAACGTCCGGATAATCGACGCCACCGCCCGCAGGCTGGGGATAGATGAGTCGAAGGTCTTCGTCAACATCCACTCCTACGGCAACACCTCGGCTGCGACTATCCCGGTCGCTCTGACCGAAGCCCTCGAACAGGGCCGCATAGGGCCTGGGGACAATGTCGTTTTCGCTGCTTTCGGAGGGGGTCTCAGTTGGGGCTCTGCGGTTCATCGCTGGGGCCCCCGTGTGGAACCCCTCGGGGAGAGCAGTGCTGAGCTTCCGCCGACCGATCTGACAACCATGGACCTTCTGCAACCCAACTTCGACTTCTTCGGCTTGCCGGAGAAGTTGTCGTGACGGAGTCGTCCGACGGGCGCGTCGCCCTTGTCACAGGCGCATCTCGAGGACTGGGCAGGGCGATAGCGATCGAGTTGGCGTCAGCCGGTCACCGCGTCGGCGTGAACTACTCCAAGTCGCCCGATGCAGCGGCGCTGGTCGTCGAGGAGATTGTGACCGCCGGCGGTCAGGCCCTGGCAGTGCAAGCGGACGTCGCTGACGAGAGGGCTGTCGACACTCTGTTCGAGCAAATCGAGGACCGATTCGGTCCTCCTACGATTCTGGTCAACAACGCAGGTGTCACTAGGGACAATCTGATGCTGCGCATGAGCGCAGCGGACTTCGACGAGATCCTCGCCACGAATCTCCGCTCGGCGTTCCTATGCACCAAGCGGGCACTCAAGGGAATGCTGAGAGAGCGCTGGGGCCGAGTCATCTCGATCGCTTCGGTCGCCGGGGTGACAGGCAATCCGGGTCAGGCCAACTATGCAGCGTCGAAAGCCGGGATGATCGGTCTTGCCAAGTCTGTCTCCAAGGAGGTCGGATCACGCTCGATCACCTCGAACGTCATCGCGCCCGGCTACATCGAGACGGACATGACGGACGCGCTGGGTGACGAGGTGAAGGAGGCTGCCCTTGGCTCCATCGCTCTCGGGCGATTTGGAGTTCCCGAAGAAGTGGCGTCTGTCGTAGGCTTCCTCGCTTCCGAGGGCGCTTCGTACATCACCGGCCAGGTGATAGCCGTCGATGGTGGCATCGCCCTGTAGATTCCCGTAAGCCAACCAACAGAGAGGTCAAGGATGGAACGCAGCGAGGTATCCGAGCGCCTTGTCGGGGTGCTCGTCTCTGAGCTCGGTCTCGATGCCGAGAAAATCAACGACGGAGCCCACTTCGAGGAGGACCTGGACGTGGACAGCCTCGGCGTGGTGGAGCTTCTCATGGCTCTCGAGGACGAGTTCGACGTGAAGATCCCCGACGAGGAGGCCGAGTCCATCGTGACGGTTGGTCAGGCGGTCGACTTAGTCACGGAGAAACTCGGCGGTTAGGACCGCCGCGTTCCTGCTCCCTCCATTCGGTGAGGCTGCGATAGACCAAAACCAGGACGAGCCCCACCCCGACCATCACCCCAACGAAAGCGAGAGCGGCGAACAAGGCCGCCCATCCGGTACAGGGGTCGCCGTTTCCTTGAGCACAGCTCGCATTGGTCACCACCCAACCGAGAACACCGCCCAACGCGCCCATCAGTAGCGCCGGCACGGCAATCCAGGGGTTCGGCCGTCTCATCGCGGACGTCCGTGCTCGTCGATGTTCGCCGCATCGAGTATTTCGGTAGGAGACAGTTCCGGAGGTATTGGATATCTGGTACCCATCTGGCGAGGCGGGTGAAATGCCGTCTTTGCATCAGAGCTCCACGCCAAGACTGCCACTGCTAGTGCCAGAGCCACGGATGTGACCGCAGCCACTGTCTCGAGAGCGAAGGAAAGCGCGAGCGCCAGGCCAGGCCATATGTAGCGCACTGCCAATAGGCCGCCCGGTACTACGCGGGCGTAGAGAAACGCAGCGACGAGAGCGGTCACTCCCGCTACGAGCAGGGCCCAAGCAGGGTCGTTGTCAGCGGCAAGTCCGTAGGAGAACGGGCAAATCACGAGGACCAAGGGCAGAAGGACTGCTTTGGGGGGAGGCCCGGTCGCCGATGGGAGCTTCCTTATCACGAGCGTTGGGCTCACGAGCACCGCTGCCGCAGCGACGGTGAGCACCAGCGCCGTCAGCCAGAGAGTGTCGATCGGCGCCGAGAGTCCGGCCGCCGGCCCCATCGCGAGAGAGATGAGAGCGAGACGGCGCGACCATCGACTCGATGTGACCAGGATGCCGACGGTCGCGATTGTCGCCGTCAGGATCATCGATACCCCCACCATTAGCAAGGGAATGGGGGTGAGATCGGATCCGAGCGCGACTACAGCGGTCCAGCCGAGGACAGCGGCGAGCACGAAGCCGACACCGATCGAAGTCAGCACAGGTCGAGTGTGCCAGCGCCCAGCGTCAAGCCGAAGTCGGGTCAGGTATCCGCGGCGTCCCGGGTACAGCCCTCAAGTCGGCCTTGTCGCCGAACTGGGTGGACTTCCCCGGCTCCCATGCTGTCTCTTCGTGCCAAGTGGTTCCCGGCCGAAGCGTTATCACCGTGCCTGGTGAGGGCTTGTCCCTGTGGAGGGAACCGAGATCGGCGCCGCGAAGCCGGAGTCTCGCTGCCTGGATCGCGTCTTCGTGCGAGACCACGACGACATCACCGTGAGGATGCTCCGAGTCGAGGCGCTGGGCGACCGTGGACACTCGCTCTGCAAGCTCTTCCAAGGTTTCGTCGGCGAACGGCAAGTGCGACGGATCGTTTCGATAGGACTCGATCTCACCTGGGAAGAGCCTCTCGAGGTCCGACCAGCGCTTGCCCTGCCAACGCTGCTGTAGCGACCACTCAACCAGCCCGGCGTCCACCCTCACCGGAACCGCCGACCTGGCCGCGATCTCCTCTGCTGTTCGCAGAGCTCGCTCCAACGGCGATGACCAGATCGCAACAACCGGTCGAGGCCCTAGGTATCTACCGACCCGGCGAGCCTGATCGAGACCGTGAGGGGAAAGGCCAAAGCCTGGCGCGGAACCACAAACGACCGCGTTCGGGTTGTCCACTTCCGCGTGACGTATCAGGTGTACCAACGCAGCCATGTCGACAGTTTGGCCCGAGAGTGGACAAACCCCGGGTAACTTGGCCCGGCGATGTGGACCGAGCCGATTCTCCATGTCGATATGGACTCGTTCTTCGTCGAAGTTGAGCGCTTGGACGACCCGAATCTCTTGGGCCGTCCGGTTGCTGTCGGCGGAACCGGCCCGAGGGGCGTGATAGCCAGCGCCTCGTATGAGGCGCGAGACTTTGGCGTCCGTTCGGCGCAACCAACGTCAACTGCAATGCGCCTCTGTCCCGGGTTAGTTGTCGTCCCTCCATCGAGGAGCAAGTACTCGGAGAAGTCGGTGGAGGTTTTCTCGGTCTTCCGATCGGTGACCCCACTGGTCGAGGGGCTGAGTGTGGATGAGGCATTCCTCGACATCTCAGGTCTCGAGAGACACTTCACCTCTCCGGTCGACGTCGCCCGCCACGTGCGAGCCACGATCAGGAGCGAGACCGGTCTTCCCTCGTCGGTTGGTGTCGCATCTGCCAAGTTCATTGCGAAGCTCGCCTCGGAGCGGGCGAAACCGGACGGTCTCCGTCATGTTCCCCATTCAGCTCGGTTGGAGTTCCTCCACGCTCTTCCGGCACGATCCCTTCCCGGTGTTGGGCCAGCCACTCTTGCTGTGCTTCAGGGCTTCGGGGTAGAGACGATTGGCGATATTGCCGAACTCTCGGAGAAGTCTCTCGTTTCGACTGTGGGTGTCGCCGCGGGCAGGCGACTCCTCGATCTCGCCAGGGGCGTCGACTCTCGCCAGGTCGACCCGGACAGCGCCGCCAAATCGCTATCCGTTGAAGAGACTTATGACAGAGACCTGCGCGACCGAGATGTCGTTGAGACAGCG
>JAWWBL010000090.1:0-6929 GCA_033720975.1 Acidimicrobiia bacterium
ATCGGGCTCGGTGGAGTGATGGGGTCCATCATCGGTGCGTCCTTGATGCATCGGTTCTCTCCCCGCACCCTGACGATCGTCTTCGGGTTCGTCATCCTGGCTGCGGCGGTTCGGATGATCAGCGGGGCCAGCCCACTGCCGGGAGCAACCAACTTCGACGAGACCGTTCTAATCATTCTGGCGGTAGCTATCGGGCTCGTTGCGGGAACGTTTGCCGGAATCGCGGGTGTCGGCGGCGGAATCGTCATCGTTCCATCTGCCGTGTTCTTTCTCGGGCTCGCGCAGCACGAAGCGCAAGGGACCTCTCTGGTCGGAGTGATCTTCACCTCCCTGTCCGGGACGATTGTCAACCTGAGAAACCAGCGAGTCCGTCTGGCAGACGGACTCGCTGTGGGTGTGGGAGGAATGGCCGGCTCTTTGATCGGCTCACGCTTTGCGTTGGGAGTCGACGGCCGGACTCTGTCTTTTACCTTCGGCTTGCTCGTGCTCTTCGTCGCACTGAGGACTCTCTACCGGGGGTTCCAGGCGCAACCTGCCGCTGCCTAGTCATCCGGATTTTGTCGCGTCTTGGCGAGCGCTGGGACCAAGATCGCAATCCCGACGGCCACCAGGACCGCCGGCCAGATCCAATTGGCGATGTCTCCGATGTTCTCGAAGATCTCAATCGGTGTCCCCGGGACGAGAAACCACAGGCCAACCGCAGCAAAGAGAATCCCAGCGACGAAGGAGACTCCGTCGAATTCGTGTCTTTTCATGCTCTGCTCTCCTTAGTTGTCTGCGTCTATGTCGATGGCTCCGACGTCCACGTGAACGTCGAGGATCACGTTTCCGAGGTCTCCCGGCTCGTCGAATGTGAGGCTCGGGTTTCCGACTCCCGATGAGCTGCGGCCATCGGCCGAGACCCTGCCCACGTCGACTGAAGCCATTCCCGTTATGCCGACCGCGTTCGGAATCCGAATCTCGAGGTTTCCAGCGTCGACTGTGGCCGACAATCTCACCGTCTGTCCATTCCAGTCGAGCTCGGTGAGGTCGATGACCATGTTTCCGATATCGATCGTGTAGTGCTCTGCTATCTCTGTGAACGTCTGGGGCTGGTGCTCCACGTCGAAGCCGTCTCCTCCCCAGTCGAGCTCAAATGCAGGCGAGAACAAGAGAGTGGGAACGATTATCACACCGAGCAAAATGAGCCAGCGCGCCCGTCCCCATATCGACCCGATGATGAGCCCCAGACCCAAAATCGTGACTGCCAGCGCGACATAATGTCTCGGTTCTGCCTGGATCGGGACCATCGCCATGTTGCTCAACACCGCGAGGACGCCCACTCCGAGGATCAAGAGCCCGATGGTCATTCGGCCCAGAACCGACTTTGGACCTGCCGGTGTCGGCCGAGCCGGCTGGCTGGATTGGTTCTCTTCACCGGCGGGGGAGTCGCCGGAGACAACCGGGGCAGTAGATTTCTCATCTGACGTCATACGTTGAACTCCCTCCTTGTCGTCTTCGGACTTCATGCCCGGGATGTCCAGCTTGCCCGTGTACAGCAAGACTCCGATCAGCAGCAGTCCCGAAGCCCAGAGGACACCCGAGGACACAAATGTGATCGCATCCAGGAGGATTGCAGCCGCGATGAAGACCAGGACTATGCCCAGCCATGCCTTTGGTTTCGATGCACCGCCTAGGAGCCTCTGAGCAGGAGCCTCCGCTTCATCCTCCGATCTGATGAGCAGCCATCCCGCCGCGTAGAGAGCAACTCCCAGACCCTCCGCAAAGCAGAGGAGAACGAAGAGCACCCTGACAACCCAAAGAGGTATGTCGTACCTGTTGGCGAGGGCTAGCGAGACGCCGGCCAAAACCCTCCCTTCGAGAGGGCGGACCAGCTCTTTGGCATCAGGCGGGGACGCCTGAGCGGTTGTGTCGTTTGTCTGTTCCATGCCCCCAATTGGGCCACAATCCGGGTCGTGTTGGTATTGGGGACCACCCTGAGTGTCCCCGGAGTATCTAGGGGACATCCCCGATTGTGGTTCTCAGGGAGCGGAGCCATCATTCGGTTGTGGCCTCACAACCCGCTGTCGATTTCTCCCGCCGTGAAAGCAATCGCATGGTGGCCGGTGTCGCCGGAGGAATCGCCGATTCACTTGGTGTCCCCGACGGTTACGTCAGGGCTGCCTTCCTCACCTTGGCCACCGTTTGGGGGTTGGGAGTCGTTCTCTATGCCGTTCTGTGGATCGTTCGGCTCGACCGTGTCGAGGATCGAGAACCGGCCACCATCGAGCCCAACCAGCAGCTCGGTTTGGCATTCGGGTTTCTCGGCCTGATGACCTTGATGGCTGTCCTCGGCTGGTGGCCGAACCCAGCTCTGGTACTCACAGCGGGTGGCCTGGCATTCGGAACGGCGGCGTTGACCGATGCCTCCAAACCAGGGCCTCTGGCGGCTCTGCTCGATCCCAATGTCGAGACGGCATCAAGGATTCGACTGGTTGTCGGAGCGGGGCTTCTGATTGCGGGTCTGACGATGTTCGGGTCCACAGTCGGCGAGGTGTTCGAAGTGGGGATCGTGTTCACAGCCGTCGCCCTCACGGGGCTCGGCATATTCATCGCTCTCGGTCCGTGGGTGAGGAGACTGTTGTCGGATCTGGGTGAGGAGCGCGCCGAGCGGGCACGACAGGAGGAACGAGCCGAGATGGCCGCCCATCTCCACGACTCGGTGCTCCAGACCTTGGCGCTGATTCAACGCAGCGGCGACCCGGCGAGAATGGCGATTCTCGCCCGGCATCAGGAGTCGGAGCTGCGGGATTGGCTGTACGGTTCGTCACCGCTCGATGGTGCGGATCTGACCTCCACCGCCCTCAAATCGGCGGCGGCGAGGGTCGAAGAGGCCCATCAAGTCCCGATCGAGGTCGTGACTGTTGGGGACCATCCCTTCGGTGGCCCTTCCACCGCCCTGGTAGGAGCGGCATCGGAGGCGATGGTCAACGCGGCGAAGCACTCGGGTGCCGACCAAGTTTCGCTCTACTTCGAGGCTGAGCCCGCCGAGCTCGTTGTCTACGTCACCGACCAGGGTCGGGGCTTCGATACCTCGGCCGAGCAGTTCCAGGGCAAAGGGATCGATAACTCGATCAAGTCGAGAATCGAGAGAGCCGGCGGCACTGTCGAGATCGTCAGCGAGCCGGGGGAAGGGACCGAGGTAGTGCTCAAGGTCCCCAAGGAGACGGATAAGTGAGCCTCAAGGTCTATCTCGTCGACGATCACCAGCTGTTCCTCTCAGGTGTCAGGACTGAGCTGGAGGCTGAATTCCGAATAGTCGGGACCGCACACGATGTGGACACCGCAATCAGTGAGATCAGGGGTTTGAACCCCGATGTCGTGTTGGTGGACGTCCACATGCCGGACGGAGGGGGTGTCGCCGTCGTCGAGGGTGTCACCGAGGTCGCTCCCGATGTGAAGTTCCTGGCGTTATCGGTTTCCGATAGCGCCGAGGACGTCATCGCCATGATCCGGGCCGGGGCGAGGGGATATGTGACCAAGACCATCGACGCCGAAGGCTTGGCTGATGCCGTGCGGCGGGTGAGTGCGGGTGATGCCGTGTTCTCCCCGAGGCTCGCAGGGTTCGTCCTGGACGCTTTCGCCGGGGCCATCCCGTCGGACGAGGACCCCGAGTTGGATCAGCTCACTTCTAGGGAGAAAGACGTCCTACGCCTCATCGCCCGGGGTTTCGCCTACAAGCAGGTGGCACGCAAGCTGGAGATCTCCATCAAGACGGTCGAAACTCACGTCTCATCGGTCCTCCGCAAGCTCCAACTCTCCAATCGTCACGAGTTGGCCCGCTGGGCGAGCAAGCGGAGAATCGTTTAGAGCCCTATCCCTTTTGCCTGACCCCGTTCTTGAAGACGTGGGTGATGTTATCGGCGGACGCCAGGGTGGTGATATCAGTCGTGGGGTCCCCATCGACGCATATCACGTCGGCGTCCTTTCCCTCCTCGAGCAGCCCCGAGTTCGGTGCCTGCGGACCAAGGGTGTCGGGGCCGTTGGCGGTCGCAGCTTCGATCGCCTGGAGTGGTGTCATGCCGCAGGCGGTCAGAAGCTCCAACTCCTCTGCGTTGCGGCCCCAAAGGCCGGTTGCCCAGATGTCGGTGCCGAGGGCAATCTTGACGCCCTTTTCAATGGCGAGGCTGATCGCGTTGGCGTGGTGCCTGGACGCCACCTCCATTTTCTTCTTGGCGTATTCAGGCATTCCCTTCTCTTCGCCTTCTCTGGTGAGGAAGGCAATGATGAAACGGGTCGGAACCAGTATCGCCTCGCCTTCGATCATGGCGTCCGCAGCCTCTTCATCGAGGTAGGTTCCGTGCTCGATCGTCTTCACGCCGGCTTCCAGCGCGTTCATGATTCCCCGCTTGCCGTGACAGTGGGCACCGACGAGTCGCTCCATCCTGGTGGCTTCATCGACGATCGCCTGCAACTCCTCGATGGAGAATTGGGGGAGATGTGGGTCATCCATCTCCGACATCACTCCGCCTGACGCATGAACCTTGATCACCTTCGCTCCCAGGCGGAGCATTCGACGTACCCCGGCCCGGCACTCGTCGGGGCCGTCGACGATGTTGTCCTCGCCGAAGGCCCTGATGTGGGCGGCCCGAGCCGCTCCAAGATCGATGCTGTGAGCGTCGCCATGGCCAGCTGTCGTCGACAACATGGATCCGCTGGCGTAGACGCTGGGCCCCCGGACCTGACCCTCTTCGACCGCCCTCCCCAGGAACGTCCCAAGGCCCCCCATCTCGCGCACGGACGTGAAGCCCGCGTCCAAAACCCGACCCGCATCCGCGGTGACACGCATCGATGCCAGTTGAGGGCGGACGCGTATGAACTCCCCGAAGTCGGCCTTGTAGATACCGGTGAAGTGCCCGTGGCACTCCCACATCCCCGGCATCACGGTGCTGGTCGTCACAGTCTCGGCTTGGTTGGTGCCCGGCGCCCCCGCGGATGGGCCTGCGTAGGAGATCACGCCATCGTCGATAATCACGGTTCCTTCATCGATGACGTCGCCGCGTCCGGGGATCAGCCGGTCGGCCTCGATTCTGACGGTCATCAGGCGACAGCCTCGAGGGAGGATTTGGTGACTATCTGAACGCCACCCAGCGCGATCGTCCCTCGCAGGTTGACGTTGGGCACGTCCTCGTCCGCCGTCGTCCGGGTGCTGTCATCGAGCCCCCCGGCGAAGATCGTCGTGTTGTTACGGACTCTCCAGCCCTCGGGCACGATGAGCTGGAGGCCACCCATGACGATCATGACATCGAGGTCGACGCCCGTAGGCGATGGTGTTGCCTTGCGAAGGTCGATCATCACCCCGCCGAACATCGAGAGAACCTTTCCGCCGTAGAACGGGTCGGCTGTGGAGATCAGCTCTTTGCCTTCGAAGATGGCGACGAGGTCGATCTCTTCGGTTTCGGGCCCGGCGTTCGACTCGAGCATGAATTTCGCCACCAAAGCGGCACCGAACGCAGCGAGCAGAGCGAACCGGACCGCTCTGAAGATTGCTTTGAACATGGGTTGCCCAGACTAGGCGCGCATCGAAAGGGGGGAAGGCGGCGGGGTTCTGCAGGGTTCCAGACTGCATGGACGGTCCGAGTCCGGTACTTGCTGCCGCCGGGATCACATGGTCTCTCATGCGAACGCGCCCGCCTCTGCCAGGTGGTGACGGGCGAGTCGACCATTCCGGGCTTCAACCGTTTTTGGAAAGCGTTGCCAGGGGCGGTCTTGGAGAGGTCTCGAGTCTGTCGGAAGAACTCGACGTTTACCTCAAGGATTTGGCGTCGGTTGCTCCCGACGGCCTCCATCCAGATGCGTCTCTGGCCTATTGGATCAACCTGTACAACGCTTCTGCGGTGCGTCTCGGCATCGAAGCCTGGATGTCGGGTCGAGACTCGGTCCTGCGGGTGAGGGGCCGATTCCGGCGCCCGGTGGCAACAGTGGCGGGTGAGGAGCTGTCGTTGGACGACATCGAGCACGGCAAGGTGAGACGCTTCAAAGACCCGAGGATTCACGGCGCTCTGGTTTGTGGAGCCCTGTCATGTCCCAGCTTGCGAGCAAGCCCGTTCACCGAGAGCGATCTGGACAGTCAGCTCGACGACCAGCTGAGGTCTTTCCTGAGCGGGGGTGGCGCGGTGAGCGACGGAGACGGCGGTGTCAGGCTCAGCCGGGTTTTCCTTTGGTATGGGTCCGACTTCGTCCGGCCGCATCGAATGCCCACCTTCCTCCCATCCTCCAGGGCTCGTGTTGCAAGGGCGCTACGGCCATGGCTACCGGAGGAGCTCGCCTCGGCAGAGGTCGTTGGATACCAGGACTACGACTGGGGACTGGGCTGCTCTGTCGGCTGATCAGTGACGCGTGCCGCCGCAAACAGGACGGACAACGAAACGATCGCCGCAGCGAGGTCGGCGGGGAGCACAATCCGCATCATCTGCGAACCGTTGACTACCCATTCGCCGTTGGGACCAAACCCCACCACCTGAAGGTACGCCGCGATGGACCAAACGCACGCGGCGACGAGGAGCGAAGCGAAAATCGTTGCCGCGCTCCGACCCCAAAGTCGGACGGTCCCCAGATAGAGGGCGGCAACCACCCAGGCAATGTCGAGTGAGGAAAGGAGTTGTAAGAACTGTAGCGACACGTCGTACCGGGCTGCGGCCGAAGTGGCCAGGGTGAGGAGCGCTGCGAACCCCACGCTGGCAGCGATCAGAGCCCCTGACCTGGCAAGGAATGTTCGTCTCGAGCCCAAAAACCAATCCGCCTCGATGTGTCGAGCGTTACTGATGGTGAACTGCATTGTCAGCAGTTGAACGATCGTGAGATGTGCTAGGGCGTAGGCGAGAAGACCTTCGTCCTTTGGCGAGGGGAAAACAAGTGCGGCGATCGAGAGCGGAACGCCCCAGACCAGG
>JAWWBL010000091.1:0-6844 GCA_033720975.1 Acidimicrobiia bacterium
GTACTGATCGACCTCTTACAGGGGAAGGCTCACCGGTCGTCAGGCGGTGGTGGTGTCCACATGACGGTGTCGCTCGAGACCCTCGCCGGTCTCTCGGAGGCGCCGGGCGAGCTGGACGGTTTTGCTCCGGTGGCGGCCGAAGTCGCCCGTCAGGTGGCCCGGACCCTGCCATCTTCCGAGTGGACCGCCGCGGTCACCTGCTCTCACGGCGAGATAGTCCATGTCGGCACGGTAAGGCGCCGACCCTCACCTAAAGTGAGTCGGCACGTGCGGGCCCACAACCCCACCTGTGCTATCCGGGGTGTCGGATGCCCTCGGTCGATTGCGATCTCGATCATCGTCGGCCATGGTCGAAGGGTGGTCCCACATGCAGCTGCCAACTCGCCCCGCTGTGCCGGCGTCATCACCGTTGCAAGGACGAAGGGGGATGGAAGTTGGAGCGGACCGACGATGGTCACCGATGGACCAGCCCGCTGGGCCACCGCTATGTCACCCAGCGTGGTCCTCCCTGACCGGTAGTGCTACCCGGTGACTGAAAACCGCCCTCTCCTCCCGGATTGGCCCTCGGGCTTCTTCTGTCACGACGTCCTGGGTGTGGCCGACCACAGGATGAATCGGGTGTCAGCCTGGTGTTCGGCTCGGGCAGCCGTGCGTAGATTCGGACTCTGTGAGCGGAGCAGAACTGGCAGGAATCGGTGGCGCCATCGCCATCATCGGTGCGGTCCTCTTCGCTGCGGCGTGGGCCTTCTCTGTCGTGTTGGGCAACCCGTTGGCTGGTGGTGTGGACGTGGCGCGCTGGATTGCTGTTCCGGCCCACATCTGCCTGTTGCTTGGTCTCGTCGCCATCTATGGAGTCCAGTCGGCCGAGACCGGAGTTTGGGGGCTGGTCGGATTCCTGTTGGCCTTCTCCGGGATGGCCATCTTCATCGGGTATGTGATCGGAGGGTGGACACCAGCCATACCTGAGCCCACGCTTGGGCCCATCGGTGGCGGATTGTGGCTGGTGGGTCTCCTCATTCTGGCTGTGGTCACATGGCAGGGAGGCGTCCTTCCACAATGGTCAGGAGTGGTGTGGATGTTGGGAGCCTTGACTTATGTGTCCAGTGTTCCCGACGGCCCGGACGACCCGCCGACTCTCGTGGCATTGGTCGGCGCATCTGCCTTCGCAGTCGGCATCGGCTGGGCTGGAGTCGCCATCGTCAGCCTCTAGAAACCAAGAGCTGATTATCTGCTTTCGCGAGTGGCCGCAAGGACCCAGTTTGCCCAGGTCTTTTGTGTGGGAGTCGGTCGTTGAGGAGCCGCACAGTGTCGGTCCCTGCGTTGAGGACTGCCAACTGTCCTGGTGGTTTACCGCTGGAGTCCCCGAAAACCACCCTGGCCAAATCCGCTATCACCATCGGCTGGCTAACCCGACAGACGGCACGTGTCCCGAGACGGTCGACGAGAAAGGACTGATCGCCCGCGCGGGTCGCGCCTGCTGACCGGAGCGACCGCGCGGCGGCCAACTCTGTATCCGGATCGCCTCGATGGCGCCGTGATGTGGGATCAGTCGTCGGCCAGCGCCGTCAGGTATTCGTCTAGAGCGTATTGATCGAGGAAGTGGAACCAGGCCTCGGTGAACTGGCCATCATCCACGTGCATCACAATGACGGCGTTCCAGGCATGGGTTTTGCCCTTGGCGGTCCCGGTAACCCTTAGCAACTGCACGGCGTGGTCATCGGTCCCCAGGGCGTCGTGGAGCTCTCGTTCGACCGAGCCCCCATCGAATAGCCGTCCGAGGCGAGCCAGGAACTCTCCGACGTCGGTGTAGGTCCCTGCCAGCGGGTTGTGGCCTGGATAATGGAGGACGAAGTCGGGGGCGTAGAGGGCTGCGACGGCCTCGTCATCGCCGGCCAGAATCAGATCCATTTCCCGGCGAGCAAGCTCCTCGTGTGGGTGCATCACCGTTCCATCCTCTGTGTCCGAACCCAGCTTACGTCCGGGTCGGCTTGTCACCGTTGCTCGATCTACGAGACGGTTCCTACTCCTCGAAGGCGATGGACTCGATGATGGCTTCTAGTTCGGCGACGGCTTGGTTGCTGGCCCCGTTGCGAACGGAAGTGACATACACCTGCCGTTTGCCGTCCACTTCGAGGATATAGACGCTGGTGGTGTTGTCATCCAAGAGGACGAAATAGTTGTCCGCCGGCTGGCTGTACCAGACCTGAAGACCACCCGGAGCGTTACAGCCCGAGGCATCAAAGCCGTCCGCGAAGGTCAGGTCGACCCGTTGAGCAGGAAGCCCTCCAAGAGTGGTGTCTACGGGTCCGGTCGCCGCAACGTTGGCCAGACCGAGAAGGGCCTGCGCCAGGTCGCCGACACTGGGACCGACCACCTGGCCGTCCGGGCGTAGGCAGGTGTCGGAAGAGATCGACCCCACCGTGTAGAACGAAAATCCCGCATCCTCTTCCGGAGCTCGAAAGGCCATCGGGAGACCGTCCTGGGTTATCCACCCGTCCGGCATTGTCAAGGTCACGGCAGCGACGGTCGACGCCGAGGGCTCCAGACGGTACGTGCCGGCCTCCACCGGCCCGCTCTCCGGAAAACCTCTGCTCTGCGTGGCACAGGCGGCCAACGCGAAGACGATCCCTATGAGTCCGAAGGCTCTGAAAGCTGTGTGTCGCATGCTCGGTAAAGCGGGGGCGACGACATTCGCACGACAGGATTCTTGGTCGTACGGCTCGGCCCGACAGGCCTTTTCTGATGATGAAGCTACGGAAGCCGAGACAGTTCACGTTCGTTGCCCGATCCATCGTTCGAACTCGCTGGTCTGGTCAATGGAGAGCGCTTCTCGCGGGTTGTCTGCTCGTGGTGGGCGCGTGCGGACCGTCTTCAGAGCCGGAAAACTTCGCTGACATCGTCCTCACGAATGCGATCGTCTACACCCAGGACCCTGCATACGGAACGGTCGAAGCGGTTGCGATTACGGGTGACCGCATCACCGATGTGGGAACTGCGCAGGAAATGTCGGAGTACATCGGCCCGGACACCGAGTTGATCGACCTGGAGGCTCGCACCGTGATCCCTGGCTTTGTCGACGCACACACCCACATCCTCACTGACACGGGGTCGGTGTCCGTCGGACAACGCCAGGCTCTCGAAGTTGGCATCACAACGATCGCCGAAGGCTTTGTCGACCGGGAGAGGCTCGAGACGTTGCGTCTGGCCGGAGACTCGGGTGAATTGAGGTTGCGGACCAATCTCTATCTCATACGAACCGACAACTGCGGAAACGATCAAGGACGTTGGTACGAGGAGTTCCGGCCCGGTGAGATGCTTTCGGGGCGGGTTCGAGTGGCGGGTGTGAAAGTGTTTGCCGATGGCGGGACCTGCGGCCCATTTGCCATCAGCGAGCCCTACCGAGACGGAGTTGATGTTGGGGTTCCTTTCGCGACCCAGGAAATCATGAATAGCTACGTAGAGGATGCCGATGAGGCCGGCTACCAGCTTTTGGTGCACGCCATCGGTGACCTTGCCATCGACCAGGTGATGGACTCGTATCTGGAAGTTCTCGGGCCAGGTGGAGCAGCAAGGCTCAACCATCGGATCGACCACAACATCTTCCAGACACCTGCGGTTTCCGGGCGCTACGACGAGCTCGGTGTCAGCGTGGCGCTGTTCGGATGGCTCGGCACATGCCGCCTCGACCCCGACTTCACTGATTTCTGGTACGACTACGCCGACGATCCTTCCATCCCTATCGAACAGAACCCGAACACGGTATTCGGGTGGCACGGCGACGACCCATGGGTCGGGCCGGTCAGCCCCCTTTGGGAGATGTTCAGCCTCGAGACCCGCGCTGAGCCTCGAGACGGGGAGATCTGCCGACCGGACGAACGGGTTGCCAAGAAGGCCATATCCCGTCAAAAGGCGTTCGACATGATGACCACAGGTTCGTCGTTCTTGCTCAACCAGTCCCACCTGGTGGGCTCGTTGACGCCTGGGAAGTATGCCGACATCGTGATTCTCAGCGACGACCTGATGGCCGTTGACGCTGAGGGACTTCTGGACATTCAGGTCGAGATGACGATGATCGGCGGCATCGCCGAGTACTGCGCGAGTGAGCTCTGCCAAGCCCTCGTCACCCCATAGCACGTCGCGTGACCGGAGAGAGTTGGAATGGGCTGTTACTGGTCGAAGTGGATGGATTCGGTAATGGATCGTAGTTCGGCGATCGCTTGCTCAGTAGCCCCGTTTCGAACGGAAGTGACATACACCTGTCGTTGACCGGCGACTTCGATGATGTAGACACTTGCCGTGTGGTCATCGAGGAGGACGAAGTAGTTGCCAGCCAGCTCGCTATACCAGATCTGAAGACCACCCGGAGCGTTACAACTCGAGGCATCGAAGCCTGCGGCAACGGTTAGATCGACCCGCTGAGCGGGAAGTCCTCCAAGGGTGGTGTCAACCGGTCCGGTCGACGAGATGTCGGGTAGGTCGACCAGTGCCTCTGCCAGTGCATCGAAGCTTCCCACGGCCACGCCGCCGGCTCGCTCGCATGGGTCCGAAGAGATCCTGCCGACCGTGTAGAAAGCAAACCCGGCGTCTTCGTTCGGAGCTTTGTTGGCCATGGGGAGACCGTCCTGGGTTATCCAACCCTCCGGCATGGTCAAGATCACGGCAGCGACGGTCGACGCTGACGGCTCCAGTCGGTACGTGCCAGCCTCCACCGGGCCACTCTCCGGATAGTCCGTTCTGGGTGGAGCCGTAGTTGTGGTGGTGGTCCCTGGTTGGGCGACGTCGGGGGCTGGGCTGAGAAGGCCGAGTCCGACAACGACTGCGAAAACCACTGCGCCGATGCCGGCCATGGCGATGACCCAGCGACGTCGCTCCGATGAATCACTGTGCTGCACCTTTCGGATGGTCGGGAGCTCTCCGGCCTTCTCCATGATGTCATCGAACGAGAGGACTCCCTGTGCCTCATCCATTTCTATGCAGTACTGGCGGAGTTGGCCGTCGAGGTTGGGGCTCATTGCTCGACTCCTAGTTTGCGGCGGAGCTTCCTCATCCCTCGTTCACCGTGGGTCTGCACCGTGCTCTTGGCGACTCCCAGGGTTCTGGCAACCTCGGTCATGTGCCATCCGTAGCCGTGGAGAAGCAATACAACTAGTCGCTCCTTTTCCGGTAGCGCTGCGAGCGCGCCGGGGAGGCCGGGTTCGAACCATGGTGTTCGATCCTCGGGGATTGAGGGGAACACCGGGTTCCTGTAGGACAGCATCCTTCGCGCCTTGGAACGGCCAACGGTGTAGAGGTAGCCGACCGGGTTTTCCATCACACGAACCTTGTCCCAGTGCTCCCAGGCATACGCGAGGGCCTCGGCTGCGGCATCCTTTCCGGCCTCGTAGCCAACGGCTGCGGTGAGGGCGTGGCGCAGCCTCCGCTCGTTGGCCTCGACGAATTCGACGAAGTCGTCGGCCCTTGTCCGGTCCGCTAGCAAGCTGTCTCCTGAGCCCAATACCGAATAAAGGCCAGGGCTTCGGAATCGTACGACAGAGATATCAACTATGGAGATCGGCGAATCTACGAGTTAGGTCGGCCCAGCCTCGGTGATCGAGAGCATGTTGCCGGCGGGGTCCAGAAACCAGGCGACGCGGTCGCCGTTGGGAAACGTGCAGATTCCGTCATCGTCCTGCTCCAGCATCTCGAAGAACTCGAAGACAACCCCTCGCGCCGACAGGGCTGTCAGCGCCTGCTCGATGTCGTCGACCTTCCATCCCAGCACTGAGTGCGGCGGCGGTGTGTGCTCGGGGAGCACCGAGACGCGCAACGTGTCGCGGTCACCGACGGAAAAGACGAGCGCAACACCGGGCTCCTCGGCCACGAATCGCAGGCCGAGGACGCCCTCGTAGAAGGCCCGGGCGGCTTCAGCGTTGGCCGTGGCCACGAACGCGAGGATCGGTGCCGACTCGAGGCTCATTCAGCCGATGAGGGTCTTCTCGATGATGTCGATGGCGTGGTCGACGTGATCGATCGTCGTCCGCCGGTTGAGGATGGCGAACCTGAGGACGAAGCGGCCACCCACACGGGTGGGGCTCAAGTGAACCGTGCGGTCCTTATTGACCGCTTCCAAGGCCGCCCTGCCCAGGCCGTCGTCGTCGAACCCGAATGCCACGATCGAGAGATCGGGATCCCAAGGTGTCTCGATGCCGTGGATCCCGGAGAGCCTCTCGTACGCATGCCAGGCCAGGTCGAGACTGGAGTCGAGAGCATCCCGGAATGGCGCGACACCGTGGAGCTGCAGGGGGAGCCACACCGACAGTGCGCGGAAAGGCCGACTCAGCTCGGGCCCGAGTGAGGCGATGTCCCGGATCCCGAGGTGGTGGTCATCGTCACGGAGGTACGCACCCCGGCCCTGATGGGCGTCGACGAGGGATTGTTCGTCCCGGACCAGCAGGGCCCCGACCCCGAATGGGATGGACAGCCCCTTGTGCGGGTCGAGGGCGATCGAATTTGCCCCGCCGATGCCCGCCAGGTGCGCCTTGCCCCGCTCTGTCAGCTGGAAGAAGCCTCCGTAGGCGGCGTCGACATGGATCCATAGGCCTTCTCGCTCTCGCAGTTCCTCAAGTTCCATCAGCGGGTCGACGGTTCCGGTGTCCGTCGATCCAGCGGAGGCCACGACGAGCAAGGGCTCCCGACCCCTGGCTCGGTCGGCAGCGATCCGTGCCGCCAGGTCCGCAAGATCGATGCGGAGGTCGCGGTCCACGCCAACCACCACGACTTGATCCGATCGGAACCCGGCCAGACGTGCCGCTTTGGTGACGGAGTGATGGGTATGCGGCGTCACATAGATGACACCGCGGCTGAA
>JAWWBL010000092.1:0-6798 GCA_033720975.1 Acidimicrobiia bacterium
AAGTCGGGTGCCGGCGGTGGTGCCGGCTCGCAGTCCTCGGCGGGTATGCCCGACACGAGATGGGCCCCGGGCAGCGAAGTCCTCCTGACTTGCAGGGTGAAGAGGTGGCCAACCGGGATCGGGTCGGAGCCATGCTGCAATGTCCCTGCCAATGTCCAGTTGCCTCCACCGTTGTCGGTAGCTGTCCATCCCGACGAATCCTGAACTACCCATCGCTGCACCGGGTCTCCAATCTGAAACACGCCCGATGGGTCAGCAGCTTCCCCGGTGTTCGGATCCCAGTTGAACTGAATGAATTGCTGATCGCCAGCGCCGGAGTCGGGAAAGATGCCTATGGAATGCACCCCGTCGCTGGGCTCGATGGCGGTCACGGAAACAGTGAAGCTGAACGCTCCATTAGTGCAGAACTGCTGATCTGCTATCGAGGGAAAAGCCCAAGCCGGCAGGGCCAAGGGAGTCAAGGCCGCGACCAGCGCTGCCACCACTCCAGCTCGAAGTACGCGCCTCATCTCTTCTCCTCCTGGGCCGCTTCCACTTCGAGCGACGCTACATCGATCGCGCCTTACGTGCGGGGAGAACGCCGAGGGCGTTCATCCAAAGAAGACCGCGTAAGCTCGATCACATGTGCTTCGACCATGACTCCCGACCGCCAGTCTCGGCGGGGGACCGCCCGGTCATCATCCGTGACCTCACCCTCACCTCCGCCGACGGCACAGAGTTCATGGCATTCGAGGCCAAGGGCGAGCATCCATCGGAGGCGGGGGTGGTGGTGCTGCCCGACGTCCGGGGTCTGTTCGCCTTCTACAAAGACCTGGCCACCCGTTTCGCCGGGGCGGGCCACGATGCGGTGGCCATCGACTATTTCGGTCGAACTGCGGGCTTGGGTGACCGCTCCATCGATTGGGACTTCTGGCCACATGTGAAGGCAACCACGGTCGATGGCGTCACAAGCGACACCGCCGCGGCGGTCGCCCTGCTCCGGGAGGCCAACCCCGACCGCAGAGTTTTCACCGTTGGGTTCTGCTTCGGTGGCTCCAACTCGTGGCATCAGGCGGCCGCCGGCCACGGCCTGTCCGGGGCAGTCGGCTTCTACGGGCGGCCACGTCGCAGCGAGGACGATTCCGTTATCGATCGTGTCTCCGACATGGCCTGTCCGATCCTGGCGCTGATGGGCGGAGCCGACGAGGGGATTCCCCAGGATTTGGTCCGCGAGTTCGACGATGCCCTCGAGGCTGCCGGGATCGAGCACGAGGTGGTCGTCTATCCCGGGGCTCCTCACTCTTTCTTCGACAGGAAATACGACGACTTTGCCGCTGAGTCAGCCGACGCCTGGAACAGGTTGCTTGCGTTTATCGACGCAAACAGCTGATCAGGAGCTTTGCCCGCGTCCGATCACAGCCAGCGCCGCGATCGAACCGATCAGAGCAATCAGAGGCAGAGCAGACCACCAGTGCCTGGGAACTTCTCTGATTCCAAACGCAAGCTCGTTCACCGCCAAGCCGAATGCGATGAGCGAGAGGGCCGCGATCAGCAAGAGCCATTTGCGCACGCCGACATTGTACGGCATCGGACCGCGGCTCTGTAAAGGTCCAGCCGGGGTGGGCTGCGGCCCCCGGGCATCCGCTCTAGCCGATCGGGCGTATCACCAGCCCGCTGGGCAGCTTGGGAACAAAACGGGTCGACTTTGGTGGCATGGCCTGACCGGCGTCGGCGACTCTTACGACGTCGGTCACCTCGAGAGGAAACGGCAGGAACCAGGCATCGGCGTCGGGACACGCTTCTCGCCCCCTTCCGAGGTCGGGAGCGAACTTCAGGCGCTTGTCCTGACGGGGCTTGTCGATACCGAAGACCGGTGCGAGGACCAATTCCTGTAGCAGGTTTGTATTCAGCGACGAGTGATGGTCGCCGGGGATGCGATCGGGTGGCATGCTCATCCTGAAGTAGCGGTTTCCGATCCGGGCTCCGAACTCGTGTCGCGATCTCGGAGCCGCCTGTTCCGATGTGACCTCCTCCAACACGAGCTCGCTTCTTATCGCCTCAATCGCGTGGTCTACGTCGAGCTCGCTATCGAATACACACCGGGCAAAAGCCTCCAGCCTGAACTCATCACCGGAAAACACGCCTACAGGGATGCGGGCATCGGCGCTCCCTTCCTCGTCGGCGACCAGGGATGCCGCGGCGAGCCGATGATGGCCATCGGTGATGTAGAGGTCTGAGTCGATGAATTCGCACAACTCGGTCGCATCGCGGCCTCCCACAACCCATAGGTCGTGAGCTATGCCGTCGACGGTCGCGAACGATGAGTCGGGGTCACGGCTGGCGTGTCCGGCCATCGCCTCCGCGAGCGCCTGATTGCGAGGGATGGCCGTCACCGGCGGGTTGCCATAAACCCTGGTAGTTCGCATGTACCTGGCCATCTTGTTCTGGGTCTTGGTGATCGTCTTCTCATGACGCTTCACCCGCCCGGATCGGTAAGCGGCTAGCGAAAGATCACAGAGGATGCCGGTGGCTGTGAACTCGTCTCTCTCCTGGCGATAGACGACTACGGCCGGCCCTATCGGCAGGAGCACACGATCGTGGACTGCATTCTCGAGCCATTCCATCGCTTCCTTCTGAGAGCACCCTGCCTTTCTTCCGGCGGTGAACCGGAAGCTCCACGGATCGGCTGATGCCTCGGCTTTTTGCTCGGTGGTCAGAGTGGCGCTGGGAGGCCCCACCACTCGAGGCCCGAAACTCGACTCCGGTATGTAGCCCGAGAAGGGCCGCAGCAGCTCAGTCACGAAACCATCCTCGCATTCCATGGCGTCGGGGTCTCACGTGATTCGCCCCCTTTGGATGTAACAGGGCCCTCAGCTCCTCAGGTCCAGGCCATCCCACTAGCGCGAGTCATTGGTCTCCGAGGTAGTAAGTCGTGGAGTCCTTGAAGAACTTAGAGAAGGGGCAGAAGCCACATGCCCGTGGCGGCGGGTTGTAGTCCTCGGGCTCGGGTTCTTCCGGATCCTTCTTGCACTCGTCGTTGTCGCCTACGTCTTTGACCTCGAAACTGGCGAAACCCGACCCGGAGGTAGACGTAACCACGACAATTGACTCCCCGGAGATGGCGGAAGGCGGTTCATTGGTCCAGGTGCCGCTCTCACCTTCCCGGCCCTCCCGCCAGAGGACCTGTGCATCACCCTGTGGCGTCAGAGAAATGCAGGCGTAGTCGTGTCCGACCACCTCGACACGGAGTCTCTTCACTCCGAAAGAAGCTGGTTTGAGAGTGACGGGACTGCGCTTCCCGCTGATCTGTAGTGCCGAAGCTTTCGGTTCATAGGGAACCAGCCCAAAGCCGAGATCGGGGACGTTGGCGTCGGTCAGCGCCCGATAGAAGTCGCGAAGGGAAATATCCATCCCCGGATAACCAGCCATGTCCCCGGGTGCCGCGGCCGACCTTGCCAGCCTGATGTTGCCCCCTTCGCCCCCGTTGGATGGGTGCAGGAACTCCCAAAAGAGCCAGTCCCATTTAGCGCGATCACCAACAGCAGTCGACAGCTCGAGCCCCGCCGCAATCGAAGACAACGAGTGCTCGAAATTGTGCTCGGGGAAGATGACTCCACTGAGATAGATCGCCATCGAGTCATGCCACCAGGCGTCCTGCTCGTCATGGAAGAGACAGAGGGCAAGCGCGTAGGCCAAGGTCTGTTGAAGGTCCTTGGTGTCCCCTTGGAGATTGACACCGATGTGGAACTCGCAGAATTGCTCACCTCCGATGTCGAAGTGCCTGGTTGACATTGCCTGCTGCGTAAACAGGACAACCACCGCGGGCATATCGCCCCTGGGCTCCAGAACCTCAGCGCTCTTGGCGACGGCCTCGGCGGCGGCGGAATAGTGACTCTCGCCCCAGGCTCCGGCAAAATCGCTCTGCGGTCGCCCCAGCTTGTAATCGTCGGCGTACTCGGGATCGAGGTCCGGTATCTCGACTTCCTTTAGACAACCCCCACCTTCGACGCCGTAGACGTCCCAGCAGTAGTCCGATGAGTCAAGGGTGTTCTTGTAACCCTGATCGTGGGATGTCACCCGGATCAGCCGAAACGCCGTCTCAGGCGGCTGCCCCTCGAACGCGCTCGTCGCCGTCAGACGCCCCGGGGTGGTGATAAGTCGGCGGAGCAGTTCCTCGACAGCTGCGCGGGACGGGTCATCCTGGTTGTTGCTCAGGTAATCGAACGCCAGGTCGAACACATCGTCCCCCAGCTCGAAGAGGGACGGCTCACTGGCGATCACGTTCGAGGTCTCGGCCTCGCCCGCGAACCACCCGAGCGTCGCCACGAGCCCCTCACCCAACGTCCACTCGCCGGCCTGCTCGAGCGCCAGCAGGTTTTCGGCCAGCCCCAATTCCGGTTCAACCACATCGGGCTCCGAGATCACAGCTTCGGCGACGGGCTCTTCCCCAGTGATGCGGATGATCGCTCCCCGAGCCAGACCCGTCACAGTCTCCAACTGGTCCGCTGCCGGTGTATCAGGTACCGCCAACACGACACGGAAAGCCGACTCGCCGAGGCGGACAGCCAGAACGCCCTGGTTGTGGGCTGCGGTGAATGGATCCTGGTACGGGACATCGGCGAACCAGGTTGCGCCGTCGCCAACGCCCGTGATCTCCTCGCCGACTACTCCTTCGTACTCGGCATCGGGCTCGAAATCTGCGAGCGAGCCCTGCTGGACTCGTATGTAGATCTCTGCCAGGATCAGCTTGGTGCAATGGGAGTCCCCCTCCTCGGTCAGGTCGACTCCGTCGGCCCGCAGGGACGTGACGAATACCTCTTCCCTCGTCGCCGGGTGGGTGTCCCGATAGTCAGCCAGAACCTCTTCGGCCTCGGCGTCGGACACGAGCTCGCACAGGTTCACCTCAGTCGATGGGAGCAGAGGCATGCCCGGGAACCGCGGAAGGGCCTTCGAAGCGAGGGACTGGGCGATTGCAAGCTGGTCGGGGCTGCCCAGATCGGGCCTTCCTAGAACGATCCTGAAGTGGAGGACCCCCAAAGGCGTCGACTGAATCACGCTCAATGCGCCCGAGGCGCCACCTCCTGTGGCGTCAGGACCCCCAAACCAGAGGGCTTCGTCGCCGATGTCTGGAACTGGTTCTCCGATTACCCCGAGGAGTCTTCCGCCGGGCTCGACGTCTCCGATTTGGCCGGGCTCGAGCCGAACGAAGTACCGATCGTCTCCCGACAGCACGTAATCGCAGATCTCGTCTTCCTTGCGCAAGTCGACATCACGCCCATCGGATTGGGATGAAGCGAGCGCTTCGGCGATCTCGTCCAACTCCAAGTAGTCGGAGCAGTCGAGAGCGGGTACTCCGGCTAGGCCTTCGTCGTCCCCTCGTCCGAACAGGTCGAGGGGTGCCCTCGTCGTGGTAGGCGCAGCGATCGGGGTTTCGGGCTCCCCACCCAAGTTGACGGCAATGATCACGGCCAGGAGCACGGCTCCACCAAGCAGTCCCCCCGCCAATGCCGGGTTCTCTTTCAATCGGTCGAGGAATTCCTGCATTGATCGGATCAGTCGACGCCCTCGAGGACCCAGGCCGCGGCGTCCAGGTCGGAAGCCGGTCCGCTCAGGCCGACCGCCACGAGCTGGTCGCCAAACTGAACCACGTAGTGCATCTCTTGGTCAGACTCTCCGCCAAGTGACGCATCGTCATGAGGGACCAGTGACCAGTTCACGCCATCGCTCGAGACCCAGACTGTCGCTTCGGAGCCCTCTCCCGGTACATGCACGCTGAGCCCGACGGCAACAACTCCGTGGTCGCCAGCAGTGACTGCCATCATCTGCTGGTACGACGGCCCGGCGAACACCTCGCTATGGGGGACCCTCTCCCAGTTCGCGCCATCGGGGGAGACCCAGACGGCGGCATCCGGCGGGATTTCAACCCACCAGTCCAACCCGACAGCCACAAGTCCCGGGCCTCCAGCGGTTACCCCGTACATACGCTGATCCCCCTCCGAGCTCAGCGCGTCTGAGACGACGCGTGTCCAAGCGGCGCCATCGATGGAAGTCCAGACCGCGGCGTCTTCCTCAAACGAGTCGATGTCGAACTCACGGCCAACCGCCACAAAGCCGGGCCCTCCGGCAGTGACAGCATCCATCTCCTGCCTCAAGGTTCCTCCCAGGTCCCCGTTGGCATCAGAGACTCTCGTCCAGGCCACCCCGTCCGGTGACGTCCAAACCGCGGCGTCTGGGCTCTGAACTCCAACCATTCCGACCGCGACGAAGGTCGACCCATCGGTGGTCACGGCTCTCATCTCCGCGTAGTCCTCCTCGCCCGCGAATGCTTGATCGTCCGATACTCGGGTCCAGGAGATCCCGTCGGTCGAAGTCCAGACGACTGCAGTCCTGGACAAGAGGCGGGCTGAGGCGCCCACCGCAACAAAGCCGGGGCCCCCAGCCGTGACATCGAACATCCACTGGCTCCCATTACCGCCAAAGATCGCCTCGTCGTGGGGCACTCGCGACCAGGCGAGGCCGTCGGTGGAAGTCCACACCGCGGCTGCCCGCGTCTCGGTGTCCCATCCGACAGCTACCAAGCCAGGACCTCCGACCGCCACCGAACTGATGACCTGGTCTCCTTCTCCGACGAAGTCGGTGCTGGACGAGCGCATGGCCGTGAAGTTTGCGACAGGTACCGATCCTCCTGTAGTGGTGGTCACGTCGTCGCCCGGGGGCGAGCCCGTCCCCCCGCCGGTCGTTGTGACCTGTGGATCCGGCTGGCTGCCCTCCGGCGGTTCTCCTGTGCATGCGGTGAGCACCAGGCAGGTGACGATCAAC
>JAWWBL010000093.1:0-6770 GCA_033720975.1 Acidimicrobiia bacterium
CAGTCTTTCGCACGCTTCGACAAGGCCAGCGGATCATCTTCGAGACCGTGACCGAAGATGACCGTGACTTCGTTTCCGAGATTCGCCTCGGCCAGGACGGCTATTAACGCACCCCTTCATGATCCACTAAGGTCGCACGCCCTAGGAGCGATAGGAGGCTCAACTTGGTCCAGGCTTATGTCCTGATCCAGACGGAGGTCGGCAAGGCCGCCGTTGTTGCAGAGGAAGTTCGAATGATACCCGGCGTTGAATCCGCCGATGATGTGACAGGCCCATATGACGTCATCGTCAAGGCGAACAGCGACGACGTCGATTCTCTCGGCAAGCTCGTCGTTGCCAAGATCCAGGCGATCGACGGGATAACACGAACCCTCACCTGCCCGGTAGTTCACCTGTAAGCCGCAGGCGCTGAGCCGGGATCGCCTTCAACCCAACTTGGAGGCGATGGTCCCGGCGCTGCGCAACGCGGTTCCGTCGCTTCCTGCAACCGAGAAGACTCGCGTCGGGCCCTGCATCGCCTCGCTCACCATGTCTGAGAAGAGTTCCGGGCGATCCCTCGGCGGGTCTATCCAGAGATAGGCGGCCATCGACCCCGGGATCGTGTTGACCTCATTGACGTAAAGACGGCCATCCTTTTCCAGGAAGTCGATACGGCATATCCCACGCAGGTCAGCCACGTCGGTGACCCTCCTCGCCAGATCATCGATGCCATCTTCAAGCGTCTCGTCGATCATGGCCGGAAGCTCTCGCCCACCACTGACCTCACCGCCCCAGGCGAGATACTTTTGGTCATAGGAGTAGATGCCGGCGTCTGACCGAGCAGGAGCTTCCACCGCGGAGATCTCCATCTCGGGATAGGTGCGCACGGCAACCTGCAGGTCCCGGCTTCCCTCCAGAAAAGGCTCAACGACGGCACCCTGGTCGAAGAACGAGGAGGCCGCCTTCAAGGCCAGGACTGTGTCCCAGTCCTCGGCGACCTCGATTCCGATCGATGAGCCGCCGAAGCGCGGCTTGACAATGAAGGGGCCGTCGAACGCCGCTGCGGGCTCTCGCCCCGTCGCCAGCAGCACACGGGGCAGTGTGGGCAGTCCTGCAGCCTCCATGGAAGCGCCGAAGGCGAGCTTGTCCATCCCGAGGGCGGACGAAGCCTGTCCCGGCCCTGTGTATCGGACACCCGCGAGGTCGAACACTCCTTGAAGTGTTCCGTCCTCACCCGGTCCGCCATGGCAGGCGATGAACACCGCGGAGAATGCGAGTGGCTTCCGTTTGAGGACAAACCCCTGCCCGGGTGATGCAATGAACTCGACCTCCCGAGCCTTGCGCGGCACGCCGTCGGCGAAGTCCGCCGCCTCCAACCCAGAGTCGACGAGATACCAGTCTCCTGTCTTGGACCAGTAGACGGCCTCGGCACCCTCCAGAGCGCGGGCCACCTGAAGCCCGGTGAGTATCGAGATGTCGTGCTCGTCGGAGGGGCCGCCAAAGACAACCGCTGGTTTGCTCATGGTGCTGTGCTCATGGGTAATGATCGGGAAGGTCGTTCTCGTAGAGAACGGCATCGCCTGCGACGAGGTTTCCCCGCACCCAGTCGACGGCCTCGATCCGGGACTCGACGACGGTAACCGAGGCATCCCCTGTCTCGGCGCCTCTCAGCAGCGCGCGTCGATTGGTTCGCCCCACTATCACGATGTCGTTGGCGACGCCCGCGGCGTCCCGGGCCCAGCTCTCGTTCTCTGACTCCTGGAGCGGCCCCAGCTCAACCATGCCAGGGGTCACGACTACTCGGCGGCCTTCCGCGCCAAACCGTCTCAGGGCCTCCAGGCCGCGCCGCGCCCCGGCCGGGTTCGAGTTGAAGGTGTCGTCGATGATCGTCACTCCGAGGTCCGAAACCGTGGTGGAGAGCCTGTGCTCGGGTCGGGGCAGGTCGGGGATCCTCTTCTTCATCTCCTCGACGTCGACACCCAGGGCCATCCCGATCCCGAAAGCGACGGCGAGGTTTGCCCCGAAAACCCCGTCCGGGACGTCTGCAATCGCGTCGCCGTCAACGGTCACCGCGCCATTCGCAGCCGAGACTCGTCTGATCGGCATGCTCTTCGCTCTCTCGTCCGCCAGCCTGTAGAGGAGAGGGTGATCAACACAGATCACGCCGAGACCGGCACCGTCCAGGATCTCGGATTTAGCCTCCACGATTCTCTCCTCGGTCTTGAATCGCTCGAGGTGAACAGGCCCGATCGAGACCATGGCCGCTACCTTCGGTGGGATCCACGAGCACAACTCGGCGATCTCTCCCGGGCCATATGTGCCCATCTCGGCGATGAAGACCTCGGTCCCCGGCACGAGGTGCTCGTTGATCGCCCGAGCCAGGCCCATGCGGTTGTTGAACGAGGCCGGGCTTGCCACCGTTCGCCTCGACCCGCCCACCAGGTGGGCCACATAGCCCTTGGTGGTTGTCTTGCCGTACGAGCCGGTGATGGCCACCACCTCGGGACCGACCGCGCGTAGTTTGGCCGAAGCCTTGTCAACCCAGCGAGTCCCGAGCCGCTTCTCGATGGGCCTTAGGGCAAAGAGGGAAGCGTCGACGATCGCGGGTGCTCCCAACAGTGTCATCGCTATGAGCAAAGGCATCGCCATGGCCACGCCGGATACCAAGCCCGCAACGATGAGCACACCGGCGAGGGCAGCGACCCGTTTCAACCGCGCCGTCCAATACACCGGTGAGGTGCGCCCCATGACTGTCAGGCCCATTGGCCCTGCCTGGGCCGCGACCACTGCAAAGCCCCATATCGCGTCTCTGAGCGCCCCGGCGGTCCCTGCCACGGCACCGAGGAGAATCGCCACGTTCATCGGGGAAGACGTCCACCAGCGCCAGGCAAAGCGCGTGACCGAGGCGGGGATGTAGTGCTCCCTCTGGGCGATCCGCAGCCAGCGCAAAAGCGCCGGAAGCGCCGCCACCAGAGCCGCGGCGGCCAGAGCCCAAGTCGTGACGTCACTCAACCCGAGCCACCCAACATGTCGAGCACAACCTCTCTCAGAGCACGAGGCTGATCCCGGGGGACGTTGTGGCCCACGCCGTCGATGACGGTGAGCCCCTTCGCCCGGTCTGACCCATTCCCGCCACCCAGGATCTCGAATGCCCGTCGGGCGACCGCGACCGGCACCTCGCGATCCGCGCTTCCCCACACCAGCGCTACGGGGCATTCGATGAGCTTCAGCTGGTCCTCGTAACTCTCGTTGACCACTCTGACCAGTATGTCCCGCATGACACCTGAGGCGTGGCGGTAGTCCGCCGACCCGAATCGCTGCCTGACCGCTTCCATGCGCTCCTCGGACACAAGACCGGCACGGTAAAGGGACCTGATGAGGCGATAGGGGGTGGACGGCTTTGAAGCGGTCCCAAGGCGAAGGACAGGGGCGCCGGTGAGAACCAGGCCCCTGACGTGGTCCGGATTGGTTGCGGCGACACAGGTTGCGACGCGGCCGCCGAAGGAGTGGCCCAACAAGACTGGTGGTCTCTCAAACACGTCGAGCAGCGGCTTGACGATCTCCGCGTAGCCCTCGGCTCCGATGACTTCAGCCGGTGGAGGTGAGGCGCCAAAACCAGGGAGGTCCGGGGCTAAGGATGGGATTCCGTCCAGGATTTGGCTGAAATCCCTGCCACGACGCCCCCAACCATGAAGGGCGAGGACGCGCGGCGGTCCTTCCCCGAAGGTCTCAGCGAACAGCGCGCCGCCAGAAAATGATCTCAACGGCAACAGGAATCCTCGATCAAAACGCTTTGACAGCCGAGAATACCGGTGAACAGCTCCAGTCCTGAGGCAACAAACAGCCATGACAACGGAAGAGAGACAGCCGACTGTCAATGAATCAATGGCGCGATTCCGCGCGTCATTGCTTCGTCGTTCCTCCGCGGTCGCCTGGATAGTGCTGATCGTCATCGGGGCGCAGGCGGTTCAAAGTGAGGCATACCTCGACCCGGGCTTCTATCTCCCGATGGGGGCCCTGGCCGTCCTGTTGATCGTGTCGACTGCCACACGGTGGGATCGACTGATGGCGACCGGCGCCGCGCCCTGGATAGCCTCGATTTGGCTCTTGATCATGATCGCGGGCATAACCGCCATTGGATCGGTCCCCGAGCTGACGACCGTGACTGAGCCGGTTCTGTTCGGGATCGCTGCCGTTTCCGGCCTTCTGCTCACCTGGTGGGCCCATGCATTCGTCACCGTCTCCATCGGAATGGCTATTTCTTATCTGGCATTCACCCTGGGCGAGGCAGACGCCATCGCCGATGTCGTGGCGCCTGTCGTGACAGTCACCGTGGTGGCCGCCGCGACCGCTCTGGTCGGATTCGAGTTTGAGAAAGAGGCGATCACATCTGCCGGGAAAGAGAGCAAACTCGAAGCGCAACGGCTCGACTTCGAGAGGCTCTATGCCGTGTCAGCGACTCTGGCGCGAGCGGAGTCCCTGGCGGAGATCGTGCCCCATCTGGTCGGGACCATCTGCAAGTACCTCGACGCCCAGGTCGGCCTGGTCCTCCTGCATGACACAGAGATGCATCAGCTGGAGGTGATGAGCCCCATCTGGGTCAACGGGTACCCCCTGGAGACGGACCCGATAACCGTCGAGATCAACGCCCCGAGCGTCGTCGCACAGACATACCGGGCGGCCAAGCCGATATACGTCCGGAACGTCGAGGAGGAGAGCGACTCCCACGTGCTGCTGAGAGAGCTGGGTCTCAAGCAGGCCCTCATAGCACCTCTCAAAGTCGAAGCCATGAGGGTCGGGGTCATCGTCGTAGGCGACCCCTATGTCGGCAATTTCACCGAAGACCAATTGGAGCAGTTGGGATCTCTCGCGGCGCCGGCCGGGCTGGTCCTCAGTCAGATCGGGCGTTACGAGGCGCAGGCCGAGATGACACGAAGACTAGAGGAGGTGGCGCAGATGAAGACCGACTTCGTGTCCACGGTCAGCCACGAGCTCCGCAGCCCTCTGACGTCCATCATCGGATCACTCGACACGGTGAACAGGCCTGAGCTGGCGCCGACCGAGCCGACTTCGCAGCAGCTCTTGATAAGCGCTCGGCGACAGGCCGGGCGACTGCAGCGCCTGATCGACGACCTCCTGGTCGTGTCGAGGATCGATCGGGGAGCGATACCAGTCCACACCGAAGCGGTACCCGTCGCCGAGATGTTTGCAGAGGTCAACAGGGTCGTGTTTGTCGAGCCCACCATCCGGGTCGAACCGGAAGACCTGACTGTCCGTGCGGATCGTGATCACCTCCTGCGGGTCCTCATCAACCTGGTCGAGAACGCCACCAAGTATGCGCCGGACAGCTCCGTGGAGCTCTACGCGTGGGAGCAGAGATCACGAGGAATGATGGCAGTGGTCGACCACGGTCCAGGAATACCCGAGGGCGAGCGGGAGCGGATCTTCGAGCGCTTCACGCAACTCGACCAGTCGGACACCCGCTCACGAGGGGGCACCGGGCTCGGGCTGTCCATTGTCAAGAGCCTGACCGAGGTGATGCACGGCTCAGTTCGCATCGAGGAGACGGAGGGTGGAGGGGCCACCTTCATCATCGAACTGCCCCTGGCAGTGGCGTTGGCTGCAGACGCGTGATCTCTAGTCGCCGGAGTCCGCGGATCCGGCGGCGATTGCATGGAAACCCCCGTCGACATGGACGATCTCACCCGAAGTCATGGGAGCCCAGTCACTCAACAGGACACACACCATGCGGGCGACAGGGTCCGGGTTCGACGTGTCCCAGCGCAGCGGCGATCTCTCGGACCAGACCTCGTCGAACTTCTCGAAACCAGGAATCGACTTGGCCGCCACGGTCCCCAACGGCCCGGCAGAAACGGCGTTGACCCTTATGTCGTGCGGCCCCAGGTCACGGGCCAGGTACCTGGTCACCGATTGAAGCGCCGCCTTGGCGACACCCATCCAGTCGTAGGCAGGCCATGCTTGGGTGTTGTCGAAGTCCATCGCGACCAACGCTCCGCCTCCAGCCTTCTGCATCAACGGCAGTAGGGCCACGGCAAGCGTCTTGTAGGAGAAGGCGGACGTGGTGAAGGCGGTTTGAGCCGACTCGACGGGGGTCTGGAGGAAGTTGCCCCCGAGGGCATCGCCTGGGGCGAACGCGATGGCGTGAAGGGCGCCATCGACGGCTCCCCAGCGGCCGCTCAGATCGTTCGCGAGATTGGTCACGTGCCCGGGGTCGTTGATGTCCAACTCGAGGACGTCGCACGGCTCCGGAAGCCGTTGCACGGAGCGCTCGGTGAGTCTGAGCCCTCGCCCGAAGCCGGTCACCACTATCTCGGCGCCCTCTTCCTGGGCGATTCGTGCCGTGTGCCAGGCGATGGAGTCGTCGGTGAGCACACCTGTTATCACCAGCCTCTTGCCTTCGAGCAGCATCAGAAGTTTCCCCCGAAAGTCATGATCCCCCTTATGGAGAGCCCCATGGTGAACAGCAGCAGCAATCCGTAATAGAGAGCAGGGCGCTTGCGGAACTGGGCCCTGTAGACATAGGCAAAGGTGAAGGTCACGGCGATTACGACCCCATAGAAGACGTGTTGGTTACCCGGGTCGATCCCGTCCACCGACATCGCGACAACTCCGAAAACGATCTGGGCGAGCAGACCGACGATCGCCAGGGCGACACCCCAATAGAAAGCTCCGGGAACCGGATCCCGCCGTGCAATGAGAACGCCCCAAAGACCGATGACTCCGCTGATGCCGGCGGCGATCGGGCCCCACGTCGTGTGTATAGAGCTCAC
>JAWWBL010000094.1:0-6703 GCA_033720975.1 Acidimicrobiia bacterium
CCGACGAGAGTGTCGATCGATTGTATTTCCTGGCTAGCTCAGGAGGAAGGTGAGCGCAAAGGTGCTCAACCCGAAGAGCACCCCTACCACCACCGTGAGGCGATCCAGGTTGCGCTCGACCACCGTCGAACCGGTCAGGTTCGAGGTCGACATTCCCCCACCGAAGACGTCCGACAGCCCGCCCCCCTTCCCCGAGTGGAGAAGCACGAGTGCTATGACGGCCAGCGACAGGATGGCGTGGAGGATGATGGCGATTGCGGCAAGAAAGTTCACGTTGTTCTCGCTGTTGGCGAATGAGACCCGCCGTCAGGCGGGTCACCAATTGTACCTGTCCGAGGCCCCTTCGCCTATCCGGCTTGGCGTGCAACTTCCTCCGCGGCCGCCCGCGCGGCCTCCTCGTCACCCAGGTACCCACTGGAAACCGGCCTGAATCGCTCATCAAGCTCGTAGACCAGGGGGATCCCTGTGGGGATGTTGAGCGCGACGATGTCGTCTTCGCTCACCATGTCGAGATGCTTCAACAAAGCCCTGATCGAGTTGCCGTGGGCGACCACCAGAACCGTCATGCCGGCCGCCAGGTCGGGGACGAGTTCTTCATACCAGTAAGGCAGCATACGAACGACGACGTCCGCTAGGCACTCGGTGGCAGGAACGAGGGAGGGATGGAGGTCCGAGTAGAGCGGGTCGTTGCCGGGGTGGCGGTCATCGGAAGGTTCTAGCGCAGGGGGCCGAACGTTGTAGGACCTCCTCCACGCCAGGACCTGCTCGGCGCCGAACTCCTCCGCGGTCTCCTTCTTGTTCAATCCCTGAAGTGCCCCGTAGTGCCGTTCGTTCAAGCGCCAACTCCTCTTGACGGGAAGTTCGGACCAGCCGGCTGTGTCAAGCGTGATGTCCGCGGTCCGGATCGCCCTCTTCAGGACCGACGTGTGCACTACATCGGGGACGATCCCCTCTTCGACGAGCAGCAGACCGGCTTGACGAGCCTCCTTCTCCCCGCGCGGAGTCAGGTCGACGTCAGTCCAACCGCTGAACCTGTTGTCCAGGTTCCAGGTGGACTCACCGTGGCGCAGCAGAACGAGGGTGTGGCTCACATCCAGTAGCGGACGATGGCAGCGAACTTGTCTGGATCGAGCGACGCGCCACCGACCAGCGCCCCGTCTATGTCGGTCTTGGCCATGAATCCTTTGATGTTGCCCGGATTGACCGAACCTCCGTACAGGATTCGCAGCGACTGCGACACCTCGCTGTCATAGAGGTCAAGCACCGTGGTCCTGATGGTCGAGGCGATGAGGCCGGCATCATCCGGCATCGCATTCCGTCCCGTGCCGATGGCCCACACCGGCTCGTATGCGATGGCGGCTCCCGCAATCGCGTTGCGGTCGAGACCTGACAACCCAGCCCGCACCTGAGACGTGACGACCTCCTCGGCTCTGCCCTCCTCGCGCTCCTCCAGGGTCTCACCCACACACACGATCGGGCTCATCTCGTTCTCGATCACAGCGCGCGCCTTTCTGTTGACCGTCTCGTCGATCTCCCCGAAGTATTGGCGACGCTCGGAGTGGCCCACGATCACGTGTCCCACGGCGAGCTTGGCGAGCATGGGAGCTGAGATCTCGCCGGTGAAAGCTCCGCTGTCCTCCCAATGAACATCCTGGGCGCCGAGCCCGATGGGGATCCGATCCTGCTCAATCACCACTTGCAGGGACCTCAGCGACGTGAAAGGGGGTGCGACCACAACCTCGGCCCTGTCGTAGTCGTTGTGCTCGAGTCGGTACGAAAGCTTCTGCACCATCTGAATGGCTTCGAGATGGTTGGCATTCATCTTCCAGTTACCCACCATTAGTGGTTTGCGTTCTGTCATTGAGCCCATCTTCCCAGAACTGCGACACCTGGCAGCTCTCTCCCCTCCAACAGCTCCAAACCTGCTCCACCACCGGTGGAAACATGGGACACGGACCGCTCCATGCCGAGGAGTCGCAGGGCAGCCACGGAGTCGCCCCCACCAACCACGGTATAGCCTTCACACGCGGCCATGGCCTGTGCGATCCGCTCAGTCCCGAGACGAAAGCTCTCCCATTCGAAGACCCCCATGGGGCCGTTCCAGAACACGCTCTCTGACGAGTCGATCAGCTCCCAGAACCCGCCGGCTGTCTTCGGCCCTATGTCCAACCCGTATGTGGTGCGTGGAATGTCAGTTGCGCCGACCGTGCGCCTATCCGCCGACTCGTCGAACACATCCCCTACCGCGATGTCAACGGGAAGCATGATCTTATGACCATGCTCACTGTCGAGCAGCCCCGCCACCTGGGCGATCATCTCTTCCTCGACCAGCGAGTAGCCGGTCTCGTAACCCCGGGCCCTGAAGAAGGTGAAGCACATCCCCCCTCCGATCAGCATCCGATCGACCCTGGGCAACAGGTTGGAGATGACACCCAGCTTGTCCGACACCTTTGCCCCTCCCAGAACAACGGTGTAGGGGCGGGCGGGGTCTTCCAGCAGCTTCTCCAGAGCCCGGAGCTCTCCGTCGAGTAGCGGGCCGGCAACAGATCTGATCCGTTCTGCGACACCAACGGTGGAGGCATGCGACCGGTGAACCGAGCCAAAAGCGTCCTGGACGAAGAGGTCCCGGCCCTCGCTGAGGATCTTGGCCACGATCGGGTCATTGGTGGTCTCACCGGCCATGAACCGAGTGTTCTCCAGCACGGTGATATCTCCTGGCCCATCGAAGACCACCGAGAGGTCCGTCATCTCGTTCATCCGCTCCGCAACCGGGCGCATCGACAGGGCGGGGTCTGCACCGTCGGGTCTCCCCAAATGCGAGCACACCGTCACCTTCGCCCCATCGGTTACCAGCTCCTCGAGAGTTGGCAGCGCAGCCCGGATTCGGAAGTCGTCGGCCACCCCCCCATCACTGAGAGGGACGTTCAGGTCCGACCTAACCAGCACATCCTTGCCCGCTACTTCGACGTCGGAGAGCGTGAGATAGCTCATGGGGTGTCCGTTTTAGCCGCTAGCTCCTCGAGGACGCGACCGAGCTTGAGTGGGTCGTGGGCGGGCCATTCGGCGTCCGGGTCGACCACATCGGCGGTCACCACGTCCCAGCCGTAACGGGCAGCCGTGGCCGCGTCCACCGTTACTCGTTCGTGACCCTGGGGAACCTCGACCGGCCCGTCGTTGACCACGACGACTCCGGGGCCCTCCAGGCCCAAGTGTGTGCGAAGCGCTTGCAGATGTTGGGATCCGTCGACTCCAAGAGTCTCCCCATCTTGAGTCACCAGGTTGAGGACGAACACCTTCTGGGCGTCGGAGGCCATCACCTCTTCGGCAAGAATCTGCACCTTCATCGCCGAGATGACCGAGGTGTATAGGCTCCCCGGCCCGATGATGATCTGGTCCGCGCCAGCGACTGCTTCCAAGGCGTTCAGGCTGGCTTCGGTGTCGGACGGCTCAATCGCGATGTCGCTGATCACTCCTCTGGATCGGGCTATCGCCACCTGACCGGTTACCGGCACTCCGTCGACGATCGCTGTCAGTCGGACCGGGTGATCGGCGACGGGTATCACCGACCCGAGGGCGCCCAACACCCTCCCTGCTGTGGCAACGGCGGTGCCGAAGTCCCCAAATAGGTCAGCCAGGGCGGCGATTATCAGGTTTCCCAGCGAGTGCTCCGAGACGTCACCACCGTGAAAGCGATGGGCAAAGAGCTCCGACCAGAGAGATGGCTCGGGTGTCAGAGCGAGAAGACACCTCCGTATGTCCCCTGGCGGCGGTATGCCTAGGTCTGTCAGTCTCCCGGACGAACCTCCGTCGTCGGCTACGGAAACGAGAGCTGAGATGGAGGACGCGTAGGTTTGGACCGCCTCGAGGGCTGCCGCCTGTCCATGTCCTCCCCCAATGGCAGTGACCGAAGGTCCTTCCGGGTCGAGCAGCAAAGGCTCGAGGGCAGTCTCCGTCTCGAATTCGGGCGTCACTTGGTGATATCGCGGTGCCGAACCGCAGAGTCGATGCCGCGATCACCGATACGCCTGGCCAGCTCCTCAGAGATGGCGACTGATCGATGGTGCCCGCCGGTGCAGCCAACCCCGATTGAGAGATACGACTTCCCCTCCGTTTGATACCTGGGGATGAGGAACCCGAGCATCTCGTCGACGGTCTCGACGAATTCGGCAGCCCCGTCTGAGCTGAGCACGTAATCAGAGACGTCGGTGTCGAGACCGGTCTGGTCGCGTAGCTCCGGCACCCAGTGGGGGTTGGGCAGGAACCGGACATCGAACAACAGGTCCACGTCCCGGGGAGCGCCATGTTTGAACCCGAAGGACCGGATCGAGACCTTCATCGGCCGTGCCGCCTCATCGGTCGAGAACTCAGACGTGATCCTTTGCCGCAACTCGTGGACGTTTAGTTGCGACGTGTCGATGACAACGTCCGACATCGCGCGTAGGCCTGCGAGCAGTTCTCGTTCGGCCTGGATCGACTCTGCGACGGTGTCGTGACCCAGGGGATGAGGCCGGCGATTCTCGGCGTACCTGCGCACGATTACGTCGTCGTCGGCGTCAAGGAATATGAAACGACAGAGGACGCCTTCTCGCTCCAACTCGGTCAAGGCATGCTCGATCTCCTCGAGTGGGAGCCCGCCTCTCGAGTCCATGACTACGGCGAGGCGCTTGTGCTCATTGGGGATGTCATGGGACTGCACTGCGAGCGTCAGGAGGTCCGGTGGCAGGTTGTCGATGACGGTGTGCCCAAGGTCCTCTAGAACTTTCGCCGCGGACGATCGGCCAGCTCCGGACATGCCGGTGACCACCAAGACCTGGGGTGCGTCGCTTGCCACGGCGTCCATCGCGATCCTCGTTAGCTGTGAAGCGCAGCGTACAGGTCGTCGGCGACACTCTTCGGCACGACCTTGGCCAATTCATCAGCATCCGCCTGGCGCATTTTCTTGAGTGATCCGAATTGGTTGATCAGCTTTCGTTTCCTTTGAGGGCCTATGCCCCCGACACTGTCCAACACCGAGTCGACCATCGACTTGGAGCGAAGCTGACGGTGGTAGGTGAGTGCGAAGCGGTGAGCTTCATCTCTGATCTGCTGGAGTAAGTAGAGGGCGTCGGCATCCCTGGGAAGTTGCAGCGGCTCCGGTCGGCCCGGCAGATAAATCTCCTCCATCTTCTTGGCCAGTCCTATCGCGGGGATGTCCAGCCCGAGCTCGTCGAGGACCGAGACCGCCCGCCCTAACTGGCCGGCTCCACCGTCGATGAGGATGAGGCTGGGCGGGTAGGAGAACTTGCCCTGCTCTGATACCGGTTTCTTCCGTTCCCTCAGGTAAGCCTTGAACCTTCGCCGGATCGTCTCCTCCATCGAGGCAAAGTCGTCCTGTCCACTGACATTGCGAATCTTGAACCGGCGGTAGTCGTTTCGCTTCGGGATCCCGTCCTCGAGTACCACCATCGAGGCGACGGTGTTGGTGCCTTGGAGGGTCGAGATGTCGTACGCCTCGATTCGCAACGGTGCCTCAGGGAGACCCAGCTCCTCCTGGAGGGATCGCATCGCTTTGGCTCTGGCGTTGTGATCGCGTTGACGCCTGAGCCGATGGCGAGCGAACTCGTCTGCGGCATTTGCTGCGGCCGTCTCCATCAGCCGTCTCTTCGTCCCTCGTTGGGGCACCCGCAGGCTGACTTTGGACCCGCGGCTCTCGCTAAGCCAGGTGGTGATCAACTGGGCCTCATCCGGAAGGACCGAAACGAACACCTCCTTCGGTGGTACCTCGTCGCCGTACAACTGGCGAACCACACGGCCCATGAGCTCGGCGTCAGTCAACTCCTCGACACGGTCCACAACCGTCGCCTTGGTGCCGACGACCCGCCCCCGCCGCACGTTGAGTACCTGGAACGCCGACTCGAGGTCGTCGCCGTGGAATGCGATCAGGTCGAAATCCTCCGGTTTCTCGGTAACCACCTCCTGGCGGAGCATCGCCCGCCGAACATCGTCGATCCGGTCTCGATACCGGGCCGCGGCTTCGAATGCCTGCCTCTCTGAGGCCTCCCACATCTTGGTTTCAAGGTCGGCGAGGATCTCGTCGGTGTCGCCGCTGAGAAATCCGGCCAACCCGTCCACCATCTCCTGGTACGCCTCCGGCGCCACCTCACCGATACAAGGCCCGGAGCACTTCTCGATGTGGAAGAGCAGGCAGGGCCGCCCTTGCGCCTTCTGACGTTCGAACATGGCGTTCGAGCAGGTACGGACCGGGAAAGTCCTGAGCAGCTGATCGAGGGTCTTCCGTATCGCATAGGTGTGGGCGTATGGCCCGAAGTATTCGTTGCCCTTGCGCTTCCTCCCACGCATGACGAGCGCCCGGGGCCACCGATGCGATCGCGTCAGTGCGAGATAGGGGTAGGACTTGTCATCGACGAGTTTCACGTTGAAACGGGGCCGGTGCTCCTTGATCAGGGAGTACTCCAGCATGAGAGCGGCCACTTCTGATTCGGTGAGGATCCAGTCAACCGAGCGGGCGGCATCGACCATCGCCTGGGTGCGGGGGTGGAGACCCGCTCCAAAGTAGGAGGCGACTCTGGATCTGAGGTTCTTCGCCTTGCCCACATAGATCACTTTCTTGTGCTTGTCACGGAACAGGTAGGCGCCAGGTGAGTCGGGAATCTCTGACGGTTTGGGCCGGTCGAACATCGCCCACCAGCGTAGGAGAAGCCGG
>JAWWBL010000095.1:0-6679 GCA_033720975.1 Acidimicrobiia bacterium
GATCGCCGAGAAGCGAGCCGGGGCCGAGGAGTACCTTCTCGAGAGGCGGCTTCTTCGGCGTCTGGCGACAGGTGAGCTGATCAACGAGAGGTGGACGCAGTTCGCCTTCCCCAACTGGTGGCACTACGACGTGCTGCGCGGATTGGACTACATGAGGAGAGCCGACGTCCGGGACGAGAGACTGGATGAGGCGCTGGACCTCGTGGAGGAGCGCAGGCTGGCTGACGGTCGCTGGGCGCGGGACCGCATTCACCCAGGAGAGATTCACTTCGACATCGACGGCCCCGAAGGCGAACCAAGCAAATGGGTAACGCTGCGCGCCCTCCGGGTCCTCAAGTGGTCAGGCCGCGAGCAGTGAGGCAGCGCTTCTTGACATTCGCTATACGCTTCATATAGTCAATATATGATTCGTACTGCTAGTACCTAATGGCCACCCGCTCCTACAGGTCCGAGCTCCGGGAGGCCCAGGCCGAGGCCACCCGGGAGCGGATACTCGATGCGTTGGTCGAGGTGCTTGCGGACGGTGTCGAGACCTTCTCGATACCGGCAGTGGCCAAGCGCGCCGCGGTCTCGGTGGGAACCGTCTACCGCCATTTCGGTGACAAGTCGGGATTGATCAACGCCCTCCTTCCCTACGCCGCAAAGCGCACTGGGACGATCAACGAGGAGATGCCAACCACACTCGATGAAATCGAGGACGCGGTCCGAAGAGTCTTCCAACACTTCGACCGGACCGACGAGGTGCTCCGGGCCGCCCTGGCCTCGCGCATCGGGCGGAAATCGCGAGTGGAGTGGACCGGGGACCGTCTCAAAGCCATGAGGACGGCATTTCTCGGGCTCGAACTCGGCCTCGACGAGGAGAGCCTCGACCACCTCAGCAAGCTCGCCCTGATCCTCACCACATCAGACGTTTACCGAGAGTTCAGGGAGCGTCTCGAGTTGAACTCCGACGAGGCAGCAGACGAGGTCGCATGGGCGATCCGCACCCTGATACGAGGAGCCACGCTGTGAGGGTCGTCTCGCTCTCCGAGGCCGCCGTGGCGGATCTGTCCCTGGTGGGCGGCAAGGCTCGCAACCTTGGAAGGCTCGAGTCGGCCGGATTCAGGGTTCCACCTGCTCTGGTGGTGACCACCGAGGCAGGCATTGACGAAGTGGACCTATCCAGACGACTCGACGATATCGGGCCAGGGCCTTATGCCGTGAGGTCGTCCGGCGTGTCCGAGGACGGCGCCCGGCAATCACTGGCAGGTCGCTACGAGTCGATCCTCGATGTGCCGCGGCACGCTGTTCCCGACGCGGTGAAGAAGGTCCGGGCATTCGCCCTCGGTCGGGACAAGGACCACATCGGGGTGGTCATCCAGCAGATGGTGGAGGCAAAATGCGCCGGAGTTGCCTTCACTGCGGACCCAGTAACCGGCGACCGATCCAAGACCGTTATCACCGCTACCCCCGGTCTGGCCGAGAAGCTGGTTGCTGGTGAGGTCCCCGGAGAGGAATGGGAGGTCAGCGGATCGAGGCTCGAGGCCCGCCGCCGGCCGAAGCGGATACTGAGCCGGCGTCTGGTACGTCGAATCGCCCGGACCGCATCGCTCATCGGCGAGGAGTTCGGCGGGCCCCAGGACATTGAGTGGGCCTGGGACGGACGTGAACTGTGGGTGGTCCAGACCCGTCCCATCACCGGACTTCCCGAGGAAGTCGGCTGGGATCCCCCGGCGCCCGGCATCTACCACCGCTCACTTCGTCTCGGGGAGTGGATTCCAGGACCAGTGACCCCCCTGTTCGAGTCATGGCTCGTCACCCGGATAGAACGGGGTGTTCATGACTACCTGTATCGGCACATCGGTCAGGTGGCGCCCGAACCTCTGCATGTCGTGGTGAACGGGTGGTACTACTACTCGCTCAACTGGCTACCGATCCCGGGAGTGGCGTTCCGCAAGAACCTGGCCAACATCTCGCGGCGGCTGCCCGGAAACTGGCGAAAGGTCGCAGCGATGTTTCCGCCGACGATCCGATTCGCCGCCGTTCAAGAGTTCGAGGACGAGTTCTATGACGACATCCTGCCGAGTTATCGCCAAGCCGTCGCCGATGCCGAGGGCCGTATCGAACAGATGTCGCCGCCCGAGCTAGTGGCCACGATCGACCAGCTCTCGGACCTGGCCGGGCTCTACTTCGGGTCTATAGCCGTGGTCGCCGGATCGGCTTACAAGTTCGAGGCCCAACTCGCCCAGTTTTGGAACCGACACCTCAAGAAAGATCTCGAGGCGAGCCACATGGTCGTCCTTCGAGGTTTCGACCTGCCCGACACGATGGGATCCGTACCGCAGCTCGAGACCCTCGACTGGTGGCGCCCGCCCCTCGACCCGGTTCCGTCATCCCACAACACCGAAAAGCTCAGGTTGCAACGGCTCGAGACCGAGAGCCGAGCAAATCAACTTCTCGCCGCCTCCCCGCGAAAGCGAGCCAGGTTCTCGCGGCTGCTGACCAGCGCCCAGCGCATGGTTCCTATTCGTGAAGAGCAGCTTGGGCTACTCGCCATTGGCTGGCCGGTGATGAGACGGGCTGTGCAGCGTCTCGGTGAGACGCTCGCCGCGAGGGGCTCGATCGACGAAGCAGAAGACGCCTTCTTTCTGACCCGCACCGAGGTCGAGGACAACCTCGAAGAACCACGTTCGATGCAGCGCCTCGTCCAAACCCGCCGGGATGAGCTTGCGCGAGCCAATCGACTGACTGCCCCTATTTGGGTGGGCAAGGTTCCTCCAATCGTCAGGTTCCTCTTCGGTTTCAGCGGTAAGACAGTCGGGGCGACCCGGTCAGAGGACGCCATCGTCCATGGGGTGCCCGCTTCGCCGGGAAGGGCAACCGGCAAGGTGCGAGTTGTCACCGATTCATCCCAGTTCCACGCCTTCCAAGATGGAGAAGTCCTGGTCGCACCTCTGACCGCTCCGGCTTGGACCGTCCTGTTCGCTCGTGCGGCAGCGGTCGTCACGGACGTAGGCAGCGCACTCGCCCACGCATCGATCATCGCCCGGGAGTACGGGATTCCCGCGGTGGTGGGTTGCAGCGATGCCACCAGTCGGCTCCGCGATGGCCAGATGGTCACAGTCGACGGTTCCACGGGGAATGTCGAGTTGGCGGAGGACCGTTTCGCGCATCGCCTGTCCCCAACCCGAGAAATCTCTTGACTTCAAGTTAAGTTCAACTCGTAGTGTGACCGCCAATGGGTCACGCAGACACCAAAACTGCATTGGTCACGGGGGCATCCCGGGGCTTCGGGCTGGAGTTGTCGAAGGAGCTGGCCCGACTGGGGTGGAACCTCGTCATCGACGCCCGCGGCACGGCTGATCTGAACCTTGCCAGGACCTCACTCGAGACGATCGGACCGGGGATGGTGGCGGCAATGGCAGGTGACGTCTCCGACCAGACACATGTGGCTCGCCTGGTGGAGGCGGCGACGGATCTCGGGGGGTATCGGCTGTTGATCAACAACGCTTCCGCCCTCGGACCGAGCCCTCTCCCCCACTTGTCCTCCTATCCGGTCGACGAATTGCGCGTGGTGTTCGAAGTCAATGTCCTCGGTCCGCTACGGCTGATCCAAGGCTCGCTTCCGGTACTCGACGACGGGGCGACGATCGTGAATGTCAGCTCCGATGCAGCCGTGGAGCACTACGAGGGCTGGGGCGGCTACGGGGCCTCCAAAGCGGCGCTCGAGCAGCTGAGTGGGGTGCTTGCCGTCGAACGGCCCGAGATCCGCGTCTATTGGGTCGACCCGGGGGACATGAACACCCGCATGCATCAGGATGCTTTTCCTGGCGAAGACATCACGGATCGGCCCCATCCGTCTGAACGAGTCCCCGGTCTGCTCCGACTCCTCGAGCAGCGTCCTCCGAGTGGTCGGTACCGGCTGGCGCAGTTCCTGGTGGGAGCTAGCTCATGACCGCACTTGCAGCTACCAATCGAGGTCGCGCCTTCGAACGGCTCGTGGTGCCCGACGAGTTGCAGGCCCGCGTTCCACCTGAGCGACGAGGGATCAGGCGCGACGAGGTTTCTCTGATGGTCACGACCCCGGCCGGCATAAGTCAAAAGAGGTTTGTCGACCTCGGCGATGACCTCCGCCCGGGAGACCTGTTGGTGGTCAACAACTCGAAGACTCTTCCCGCAGCAGTCGACGTGGACGACCAGACGATCGTCCATTTCTCGACCGAGCTTCCCGGGGGTCTCCAGGTTGTTGAACTGAGAAGGCCGTCTGGAGCCGGCTCTAGCCCGCGGTCCGACATCGCTCCGGGCACCGTCGAGTTCCCTAAGTCCGGTCGGCTCGAGATCCTCGCGCCGTACCCGGTGACCTCGACCTCAGGGCGGTTGTGGGCGGCCCATCTCGAGGGCATCGACCGAACCACTCTGCTTCGAGAACATGGGCGGCCCATCACCTACCGATACGCGGCGCGAGCTTCGCTCAGGTCCTATCAGACGGTGTTCGCCATAAGGCCGGGCTCGGCCGAGATGCCAAGTGCGGCGCGACCATTCTCGACGAAGTTGGTGGCGTCTCTGGTGGCAAGTGGCGTCTCGATCGCGCCGCTGACCCTCCACGCCGGGGTGTCGTCACTCGAGAGTGGCGAGCTGCCCTATCCCGAGTGGTACGACGTGCCGTCATCGACCGCCTCTCTGGTGAACCACGTCAGGGACCGTGGTGGCAGGGTCGTTGCGGTGGGCACGACCGTCGTCCGGGCACTGGAGACTGTCACCGATGACACCGGGGTGACACATCCGGGACGAGGGTGGACCGACCTCGTGGTCGGAGCCGAATACACGGTTCGGGGGATCGACGGCCTGATAACGGGATGGCACGAGCCTTCATCCACGCACCTCCACATGCTCGAGGCCGTTGCGGGACGCGAACTCGTCGAGAAGAGTTACCGGATCGCACTCGAACTTGGATATCTGTGGCACGAATTCGGTGACAGCCACTTGCTCCTACCGTCATGAATACGCGCTCTTGAGGCCCGCTGGACGAGACCGTGATGATTCAGAATCCGACAATGGGGTATAAATAGGACATGGAGCCTGAACGCCAACTCGAGAGACTTCGCCCGATCGAGCGTCGCATCCTGACCATGCGGGACGAAGGAGTTACGGTCGATGAGATCGGCACGAGGCTCAAGCGAACGCCTGAGTTCGTTGAACGAGTGATCGAATGGACCGAGATTCCCCGGTCGGAGAGGCCGAAGCGAACTGCACCCAGCGCCCTCGAGCGCGTGGTCCTCAAGCATCGTTCCGACGGCGCTACGCACGAGGAGATTGGCAGAAAGCTAAAGAAGAGTGGCCGCTTCATCCGACAGGTCGAGGGCCTGGCCCACTACCGCCAGGGCCTGAGACTCATGTCCGCGGCCGCTGAGCAGGCACGCCTCGGAGCCCAGGAGTAGAGCAAGTGGCAACAAAGACGAAGCTCATGGTCTGGATCGATCAGGATCTCTGCACGGGAGACGGGATCTGCGAGGAGATCACACCGGACGTTTTCGTGGGGCGCGACGACGGTTTGTGGGTCGTGAAAGAGGACGCCAAACACTTCGACAAGACAGTGGTTTTCGACGGAGAAGATGCCCCCGACGGTGCACGCGGCATGGCGCGGGTGCCCGATCATCTGATCGAGGACACGATCGAGTCGGCCGAGGAGTGTCCGGGCGAGTGCATCATGATCGAGCCCTATCAAGAGGACGCCGTCTTCTCCTGACCTAACCGTTCGATGGCGGTCAGATTCTGTTCGAGGGCGGTCCCCGATGGCACCCCTGTGGCCGCTCGCTCGAGATCGTCAAGCTCTTTCCGAGCCGTCGTGCTCTTCGATGATCTGTTGAGCGGCGTCGGCGATGCGGAAGGGGAACTCGCCCAAGAGGGCATGCTCCCCGATCACAGCTCCGGCGGCGCTCCATCCCTGGTTCACCGTTCCCCCCGCCTCGGGTTTCAGCCCGTTGACAAACTCTGCAAACCCCCATGAGGGAGTCTCGCCTGCCGGAAGAGAGTTGGCCTTGTGGATTCCCTCGAGTAGGCGGGCTGCCTGCTCGAGGTCTTCTGCTTTCGCCCTCTCTGCACAGTGGAAACCGCCGATCATCGGCCACCGTCCGCCGTTGTGGTACTCGTGGGGCCGATTCCTGAAGTCGTATTGGAAGGTCATCTGTAGCTCTTCCCATGCCTCATCGACAGGAGTGATCACCGGGTGAAATGCCGGAACTATCGGCAACTCCTCATCCAGAAGCTCTCTGATGTAGGAGTCGACAGCAGTGCGCTGCTCGTCGTTGGCGACATCCAGCAGAGAGGCCAAAACGTTGGCCATCGCGTCGAATCTGAAGCCGTATCCCGCCGGCCCGAAATACGGCATCCAGTATTCGCCCTCACGTAACGGCGCCGCGTCCAGTCCCTTCCGGAAAAGGGTCGGGTGATATACGTCGCCATGAATCTCCCCATCTCCGTCGAACCAGTAGTTGCTTTGGATCAAATTGCGAAGTCTTTGAGTCCGAGCCTCCAGCTCGTGGTCCGACGTCCCGTCCAAATGGGCTCGCACGGAGCAAACCGACCGAAGGGCCTGTAAGTAGAGCAACTGGTCGTAGAGGACGTACCCGTGTTGGAGATACTCGTCTGCCCAGTCCCCGGTGACCGGCACGTAGATGAGACCGCGGCCATTGAACTCCCA
>JAWWBL010000096.1:0-6469 GCA_033720975.1 Acidimicrobiia bacterium
CGTCGGGCAGCTGCAAGATTCAGCATGTGTTGGACTCCGACGTCGAGGAACCTGAACCTCTCGTCCTGGGTCTGGCCCCTGAGCCATCGGATGTAGATCTGCTGGAGGACGACGGCCATCTTCCAGGCGCCGAAGACGAGGTACCACTCGATGTCGTCGAGGAATCGCCCCGACTTCTGACCGTATCTATCGACCGCAGCATTCCTGGACAGCCAACCGGGTGAGGTCGTCGGCATCATTCCCAGCGCCTCGGGCGCTTCTCCGGGATCGAACCACGTGCCCATGAGGGTTCCCACGTCGGCCAGGGGGTCTCCTCTCGTGGCCATGTCCCAGTCGTATACAGCCACGCATCGGCTCGGGTCGTCTGGTGCAAGAGCCATGTTGTCGAGTCGCCAGTCGTTGTGGAGGAGTGTTGGTGGCCCCGAGTCCGGCATGCGGGACCAAAGCCACGATGAGAGCTCATCGGCGAGCGGGTTTTCCTCATGCCTCGCCTCCTCCCATCGCCGGGACCAACCCTCGACCTGTCTCCGCATGAATCCCTCGGGCCGTCCCAGGTCGCCAAGTCCGCATCGATCTGGGTCGACCGCGTGAAACTCGACGAGGGTGTCCACCACGACCTCCGAAAGCGCTCGATTGACATCTGGGTCATCTCCTCCCCCCAGATCTTCAGGGACGTCGCCTCTTATCACCAGGCCGTCCTTGCGCTCCATCAAGAAGAAGCGTGCGCCCAGCACGGTGACGTCGTCGCAATAAGCAACTGCACGGGGAGCCTTGTCAAAGGCCTCCCACAGTCTCGCCAGAACCCGATACTCCCGACTCATGTCATGCGAGGAAGCGGCAACCGGCCCGAGAGGGGGTCTACGCAAGACCAACTCCTTCCCCTCGGGGAAGGTCAAGAGGTACGTCAAATTGGCTTTCCCCCCACCAAATTGGTCAACCCTCGGGACACCACGAGGGAGGCTGGGATCCTGCGCGACCCATCCCACCAGGCGGTCGACATCGAACCGCTCATCTGGCCTGACTTCGATCAGATCGGTCACTGTCGTTGAGCGTATCCGTTCGTTGGGACGCCGGTGTCTACCCTGCCCCGACTGTGACCCCTTTCGAGATCTCAGAACAGCTGACCGAGGACTGGGCCGACCTCTCCCCCATCGGTGCAACCGAGTATGGCATCCCTGGCCGGGACCACCTCGTCGACGACTTCTCTCCCGAAGGGTATGCCGCCCGCGCCGACCTCTATCGCGAGGCGCGAGATCGGCTGGCTCCCCATCTCGAACAGTCTGATTCACGCCAAGCGAGGACGGCGAAGATCCTGCTCGGGTGGCTCGAGAGCCGTATCGAGAGTCACGAGAACGGTCAATGGCGTCGAGACCTCAACCACATCTACAGCCCATTCCAACTGTTGCGGGATGTTTTCGACGTGATGCCGCAGGAACGCCCCGAGGACTGGGAAAACATCATCGCCCGACTCAACGGTTTCCCCACCGCCCTTGTCGGGCATCGGGCGTCGTTGCTGGTTGGCATCGAGGTGGGAGACGTCGTGGCCCGCCGCCAGGCTGAGTCTGTTCTGGAGCAGGCAGAAGAGGTCGCCGCCGAAGACAATCGGTACGTCAGGTACCCGGCGGAGGCGAAGCGAGCTGGCGCCGACCCTGACCGCGTGGCGGAAGCCGTTCTCAACGCCCGCATGGCGTGTGAGGAGTTCGCAGCATGGCTTCGCCACACCTACCTCCCTGCAGCGAGGGCACAGGATGCAATTGGGGAAGAGAGTTACAACCGGGGTGTCGAGCGATTCCTGGGCATGCAGCTCGACCTGGAAGAGACCTATCGCTGGGGCTGGGAAGAGGTGCATCGGCTCCGCGACGAGATGAGGGTGACTGCGGCAGCGATCGAACCGCACTCGAGTGTCGACGAGGTCATCGAGATGCTCGATACCGACCCATCCCGGGCTGCCGCCACCCGCGGGGAGTTCGTCGAGTTCGTCTCACAGATCCAACAAACGGCCGTGGAGCAGCTCGACGGCGACCACTTCGACGTTCCAGAGGAGCTGAAGACCGTGTCAGTCAACATGGCGCCTCCGGGCGGTGCCCTTGGGGCGTGGTATCACGGCCCGTCCGAGGACTTCTCCCGTCCCGGTTCGATCTGGTACGCGCCAGGAGAGCGCAAGCTAATCCCTTATTGGCAGGAGGTCAGCACCGCCTACCACGAGGGTTTCCCTGGCCATCACCTCCAGGTGGGTACCGCGATCATGCAACGAGAGAAACTCTCGCGGTTCGAGCGCGCCGTTGTCTGGTACTCGGGGGCGGGCGAGGGCTGGGCCCTTTACGCAGAGCGGCTGATGGACGAACTCGGATTCTTCGAGAAGCCCGAGTACCGGCTTGGGCTCCTCGCCAGCCAGCTCTTCCGGGCCACGCGGGTCGTCGTCGACATCGGCTGTCAACTCGAGAAGTCCATTCCCGCACACGCTCCCCTCTACTCAGGGGAGCAGTGGAGCTACGACCGCGCCGTCGACTACATGAACCAGGTGGGCTTGCAGGCACGCGATGTCGCCGAGTCCGAGGTGAAACGATATCTGGGCTGGGCCGCGCAGGCGATCTCGTACAAGGTGGGCGAGAGGGAGATCCTCGATATCCGCCGCCACCTGGCCACATCCCAGGAATTCGATCGGAAGGACTTCCACCGCAGGATCCTCGAAGCCGGAGCCATTCGTCTGGATCACCTTCGTCAGGAGATGACTTGAGCCAGAAGACCACATTCCTGCTTTCGGAGCAGCAGAGTCGTGACGCCTACAAGTTGTTGTCCGGGTTGGTCGTGCCGCGCCCCATCGGGTGGATCGGGACCACGAGAGAGGACGGGACTTTCAATCTGGCGCCTTTTTCCTTCTTCAACGTCGTTGCGTCGAACCCGCCCACGGTCCTCTTCTCAGGGGGAAGGCACCCGGATCGGCCCAAGGACTCGGTGGCCTTCGCCGAGTCTTCCGGCGAGTTCACCGTCAATATCGTGTCCGAAGATGTCGCCACCGCCATGTCGGTGACCGCGGGCCGGTTCGGCTCAGAAGACGATGAGTTCGCCATCGCCGGGCTCACCCCGTTTCTCGGGGTCAGGGTGACCGCTCCGATGGTCGTCGAGTCTCCGGCCAACCTGGAGTGCGTGGTGACCCAAGTGGTCGACATCGGCCCCGAGGCGAGTACCAGGGTGGTGTTCGGGGAGGTAGTGGCTCTTCATGTCCGCGACACCGTTCTCGACGGCACGAGGATCGTCCCCAACGAGTTGAAGGCGATAGGGCGGATGGCGGGTGACACCTACATCCGAACCTCGGATCGCTTCGACCTGGCTCGCCCTTAGCCGCTGGCCGTCAGCTCTTACAACCGTGCTCGATGAGAGTCGGGTAGGGGTTGACCACCAGCTGGCCGTCATCGATGTACATCATGAAATGAACGTGTGGCCGTGTTCCCTGGGCGCTGCCCGTCGTGCCCACATAGCCGATGATCTCGCCCGCCTTCACGTGCCCGGTGGCCCCGAATGCGCTCAGATGGCTGTGTATGTAGAGCACGCCGTCATCCCCATGAAGGTTGACCTGGTTGCCCCCCAGGTAGCCGATCTTCTGCTCGATGTCTCCGGACACAGGCGCGTACACTGGTGTCCCCTCGCTCACGAAGAGATCGTTGCCCTCGTGCCAGCGGCTACCGCCACCCCTGGGGAATCCCCAATCGTTGAAGAGGCGCGCTCCGTCGACCGGGCACCTCCAGACGTCTCCCGTTGGGATCGACAGCTCCTGTCCGGCCCGGATGAAGTTGGGGTTCGATATGTCGTTCAGGTCTATCAGCGCCTGGAGCGACACTCCGTTGCGAGCGGCGATGTCGCCAAGACGGTCACCGCGCACCACCACGTACGTGCGGGTGCCCGCTGTGCCTCTTGCGACAAACCCGGGGCCGTCGAGGAACAGGCGAGTCCCGGTGTAGATGACGCCACCCAGGATCCCGTTGGCAGTGGCTATCTGCTCGGCGGTCACGCCCGAGTGTCGGGCTGCGATGTCGTCGAGGCTCTCACCCCGCTGCACGACGTGATACGCGCCGCTTCTGGCACTCGGGGCCGCCGAAGGCTGACCGTTGGATGGAGGCGCTTGGGCGGTGCTGCCAGGAATGGATACGGACTGACCGACGTAGATGCGGTTTGGGTCGCGGATGCCGTTTCGCTCCACGAGAGCGACCACGGTTGTGCCGTACGCCGCCGCGATACGGCCCAATGTGTCGCCTCGCACTACGACATGGACCGCCTCGGGCTCTTCAGGCTCTTCACCCGGGATGACCAGGACCTGTCCGGGGAAGATCAGATTCGGGTTCTCGATGCCGTTGACCTCGATGAGCTCGGAGAGTGACACGTCGTGGTCCCTGGCGATCCGCCCCAACGTGTCGCCCCGCCTGACGGTGTAATCGAGTGAGAACGCGGCGATGGTGATGGCGAGCACGGCGCCGACGGCCACCGCCCGGGCACGACGATTCTCGGGCATATGAAGGTAACTCCTTCAGGCCCCTGATCTCCGCGTCGGAGAGACTAACTCGAAGGGCGGCTCTTTTGGGATAAAACCCGCAGCTGCCCACAGGCAGCATCGATGTCGCGCCCTCGTGTGTCGCGAACCGTCACATTGACTCCGAGGCTGGTGAGCCGTTCTGCGAACAGGTTGATTCGGCGTTTCGGAGACGCCTGCTCGTCACTGAGCGGAGTGGGGTTGAGGGCGATCAGGTTCACGTGTGCTCGAAGCCTCATGGCGATCTCCGCGAGCTTTTCGGCCTGGTCGACGGTGTCGTTGACTCCCTCGATCATCGTCCACTCGATGGATAGCCTGCGCCCCTTCTTCTCGAAATAGGTCTTGGCAGCTTCTTCGACCCTTTCCAACGGGTAACGCTTGTTGATCGGGACGAGGGATGTTCTCAGCTCGTCGTCGGCGGCATGCAAGCTCACGGCGAGGTTGACGGCCCACGGCTCCTCTGCGAGCCGTTCGATCCCCGGCGCGATGCCGACGGTGGACACGGTGATCGATCTGGAGGACATCCCCATCACTTCGACCATTCTCCGGATCGACTCGCGGACCCGGTCGTAGTTGGCCAACGGCTCACCCATCCCCATGAACACCACGTTGGTCACTCGGCGCGGGACACCCGGCATCCCGATTTGGCGGAGAAAGGCCTGCGCGTAGGCCAACTGAGCGACGATCTCGCCGGGCTCGAGGTGGCGTTCGAACCCGAATTGGCCGGTAGCACAGAAGGTGCAGGCGAGGGCACAGCCGGCCTGGCTGGAGATGCAAAGCGTCGCCCGTTTCGGATACCCCATCAGCACGGCCTCTATCGCTGCGGCGTCGCGAGCGCGGAAGAGCCACTTCCGGGTGGTCCCTCGATCTGCGCTCTGTTCGATCTCGACCTCGAATGGCCACAACGACTCTTCAAGCCTTTCTCGCAGGTGGGAGGGGAGGTTGGTCATATCCGACGCGTGTAGCACCGGAGTGCGGTAGAGCCAGTCCCTCAATTGGTCGGCCCGGTAGGCAGGCTCACCATCCAAGAGCTCTGCGAGGGCCTCAGGCGCGCTGAGGTAGGGCACCGGTCAGCCCGAGAGCTTCTGTGCCTCTTCGATCCAGGCGCGGGCCCTGTTTCCACTGACCCCGGCAGCCTCGGCTACCCGATCCGGCGTAGCCACAGCGAGCGTCGGCACGTCGCCGATGCCAGCTTCGCCCAGACGCTTGGCGAACACAGGCCCGATCCCGTCGATGGTCTCAACCGTCATCGACGGCGGGACGCGGCGGAAGGTTGGTGGCTCCGGTTCCCTCGAGGTCGCGACGGAGATGAAACGGTCGCGCATGGCCCAGGCAACGGCGGCTATGCCGCCGATAAACCCGATCACCTTGGCCAGTCGTTTCATACGATCAGGCTACAGCCTATTTGCGGAGGTTTACGCTGCTCACATGAAGGTCGACTACTACTACCCGCACGCCCCCTCATCGGACACGGCCGATTCGGCCAAGGAGGCGGAAGACCTCGGATACGCAGGGTTCTTCACCGCGGAGACTCAACACGACCCCTTCCTGTCGGTCGTTGCGGCGGCCTCCTCCGATGCCGACCTCGATTACGGCACAGCCATCGCCCTCGCCTTTCCCCGTTCCCCGATGGTCACCGCGATGATCTCATGGGATCTGGCCCGGCTCACCGGAGGCCGGTTCCTCCTTGGGTTGGGGACCCAGGTCAAGGCGCACATCACCCGTCGCTTCTCTACCGAGTGGGGTAGCCCGGGACCGCGGCTCCGCGACTACATACTCGCTCTCCGCGCGATCTGGGACACATGGCAGAACTCCGCGCCGCTCCGGTACGAAGGCGAGTTCTACAAGTTCTCGCTCATGACTCCCTTCTTCGATCCCGGACCGATCCGTTACCCGGATGTCCCGGTGTACATCGCCGGGGTCAACGAGTATCTCTCCACTCTC
>JAWWBL010000097.1:0-6431 GCA_033720975.1 Acidimicrobiia bacterium
CGGTGTCGAGACGATCACGCTCGTCGGGGCGGTCGTCGTCCTGCTCGCCCTGACATTGACCGGGGGTGCCACCAGCCCCTACTTGCTGCTCTCTATGGGACCTCCCATTTTCGCAACCGTCTACGGAGGGCTACGAGCCGGCCTCACCACCGGGCTGCTCTCGGCGGGCCTGCTCACCATCGTCACTCTGGCCGCCGACGACCACTTCGTCGACGCTGCCCCTGCCATGGCGCTTTATCTGGTCTTCGTGCTCCTGGTAGGCGTCATCCGCAAACTGCTCGAGGACATAAATCAACAAGTGAGCGAGCTCACCGAGGAGAAAGCCACCACTGCTGAGCAGCTCGAGCGGCTGGAGCAGATCCACGGCGACTTGGTCCGGCTCTCCGAGGACGTGTCAACGGGGAGGCTCAACGCCATCGAGGTGGGTGCAGACCGTCTCGAGGCGATTCTCAGGCGATTTCCTGGGTCGGCCGGGCGCCTCGCCCTCCACGGCGAAGACGGACCGGTGGTGATCGTGGCAAGGGGGATACCTGACGATGCCGGCATGGTTACTCGACTCCCCCTCACCACATCCGATGCGGAAGTGGGGTACCTCGAGCTGACCTCGGCATCTCCTCTGAGCGAGCAGGACCTGAAATCGATCGGGGAAGAACTGGTGTCGGTCAGCCTGGCGTTCGCCAACCTTCAGCTCCTTCAGGCCATCGTTGGCTCAGCCGTAGCAGAGGAGCGCACCCGTCTCGCCAGGGAGATGCACGACGAGATAGGTCCGGCACTCGCCTCTCTGGGCTTGGCGCTGGACCTTGCCGCCATGCAGCAGGCCGAACGCCCGGCAGTCGCCGCCGACCTTCAGGTGCTGCGCTCCAACGTCACGAAACTCGTTGAAGACGTCCGCGCCGCTGTAGCCGACTTGCGAACTGCCCCTGGCCCGACGCTAACCGCCCGCATCCTTCACGGCACGGCGGCCCTCAACGGCACACCGCCCGTTGTGGTCGACATCGATGAACGGCGGCCTCCACGGGCAGCTCTCATCGCCGACCTGACATCGATCATCACGGAGGCTGCTCGCAACGCTCACAACCACTCTCGGGCCTCGAAGATCGTCATCTCTGGCCAGGTCGATCGCAGTTTCGGCAGTTGCTCGGTCGTGGACGACGGCGTCGGTTTCAACCCTGACAACCAACCCGAAGGGCATTTCGGCCTCATAGGGATGAGGGAGCGAGCCGCCAAGATCGGAGCTTCGATCAAAATCGACTCAAAGCCAGGGGTGGGCACAGCCGTCACGGTTGAATGGGGAGTGAGATGATCCGGGTCATGATCGCCGACGACCACCAGCTGTTCGCCGAGGGGCTGAGCGAAGCGCTCAACAGTCTCCCTGATGCGAGAGTTGTCGGTGTGGTGGAGTCCGGACCTGCCCTGCTCGAAGCGCTTTCGGCCCAACCGGCGGAGGTCTCGATAGTCGACATCGAGATGCCGGGCGGCGACGGGATCGACGCCATCTCGTCCATTACCCCTCGTACCGCTGCAATCGTGGTCTCTATGCACGCTGGGGACGAGCAGAAGCAGAGAGCCACCCGGGCAGGCGCAAAAGGCTTCTTCTCCAAGGCGGTCCCTCTGGCCACGCTCGCCGCCGCGGTTCGCGCCGTTGCCGACGGCGAGAACTTGATGGAAATGGACGACGAGGACCGCGATGCAGTGCTCGAGGGGTACCGCGAAGCGACCCTCGACCCTGGGGCGGCTTCCCTGACCCAGAGAGAGAGGGAGATCCTCCAGCTCCTCGCTGTGGGTGTCTCGTCTACTGACGAGCTCGCTGACCGCCTCTACATATCTCAGAAGACGGTGAAGAACCACCTGGCTTCCATATTCCAGAAGCTGGCCGTGTCCGATCGCACACAGGCGGCGATCGAGGCGATCCGGCTCGGAATAGCACGACCCACCTAACGGAGATGAGCCTGTCGACCTATCTGCCGGGGACAACCTCGTTCGTAGTCTTATGAGCAAGCACAAGCTTGGAGCAGGAGACGTGCTTAGAAGGCTTTATTTCAATCTGTTGCATAACGACAGGGGGGCTTCCATGGTGGAATACGCCCTCCTGATCATCCTCATTGCAATTGTTGCTCTTGTCGCGGTCCAGGTTGCTGGAACGACCCTTTCGGGTACTTACAGCGAGATTGCCTCAAATGTGGCCAATGCCTGACCGATACAAGAGATGGTTCCCGAGACCCATAGTTTTGGGGGCCCGACGGGCTAACTTGCCCGTGCAAGCCAGAGACCATTACCCAAGGAGGGGTTAAATGCTTGCTCTGTGGACCAAGGTAACAACTTGGCTGAAGGAAGATCGGGGTGCCTCCATGGTGGAGTACGCACTGCTAGTCGTCCTTATCGCCATCGTCGCCTTGATTGCGGTCCAGCTTGCCGGTACTGAGGTCTCCGGGACATTCTCGGAGATCGCGTCCGGTCTGCAGACCTGATCAGCGACTGATTACCAACTAACCAGTGAAGGCCCACCTCGGTGGGCCTTCTTCTTTGGCTGATCGGAGCCGGCCAATCACCCTCAGCCTGGCACCAACACAACGAAGTGGTCATCCTGGTGGGTGAAAACCCAACCCGCCTCGACCAAATCAGCCACCAGGGGCTCGCTCACCCTCAACAGCGCCTGTTCGATCCCATTGGAGGAGAACACAGGCTCCCAGGGCTCTCTCATCGTCCTCACGTTGAAGAACTCCTCGATCCGGCCCCCGTAGAACTCGACACGATCGTCGATGAACACTCCACCACTCAATGTCTCATCCCAGATCAGGTATCCACCGGCGATGTCGTCGTGGAATGTGGGTACATCCAGAAGCGTCGTCGACGCCTCCACCGGGAGCTGCTCGTCATCGATGGTGACCGGCTCGAGGAAGGCAAAGGGCAGGACCAGCATGGCGGTGAGCACCACGGCTGCGGCCCCCGTCGGATAGCCACGCAGCCCACGGACCTCCAGGCCTCTCATTGAGGCCGCTACCAGCGGAACGAGAGCGATCCAGCCGGTTGGAACTGCACGGGTCGCCGAGGCCGTGAGCAACAGAAACGGCCCGATGATCCAGAGGTCGGCCGGCCTGATCCTCTGCCGCATCGCACCGTAAATCATCACCACAATGCCGATCATCACGGGCAGGAGAGGTATCTCGAGAAAGTCGGGCGTCCTCCACTCGGTAACAAGATCGAGGTATCGCCGCGATCGGGCAAAATCGAGAAGCATCGTGACGACGCCCATGCCATGGGCGGTCAGCAGCGTGACGGCACCGGAAGCGAGCACCACCCGCAGCGCGCGCCGATCCCTGCGGGCCAGGACCGAGAGCCCGAGATAGACCAGACCGATGGCGAAGCTCCCGTGGACGGAGGCCCAAATCCAGAACAGGAACGGAAGCGTCCACCGCGTTTCACGCCGATCCCAGGCCAACACCACGAGGACGAAGAGCGGGTAGGCGAAGACGAAGGGGCGAGGAACGATGAACCGGAGGAAGAGGATGGTGCTGAGGATCACCACCACCGCGGTGGCGGGGACACTTTCCGAACGACGGAACGCAATGATCCCCAACCCAGTGATCGTCAAAACCGCGCAAGCAAGCATCACGAACGACGCAAAGCCGATGCCCATCCCGTCCTCGAGCCAGGCGTACAGCAACTCCGCGAGCCAGCTCTGGGTGATCCACGGCTCACCCCTGAGGCTCATCGAAAAGGGGTCCGTGGTCAGGACTTCGCCGGCGGCCGCTTGGATGGTCCCCGCCCTGACGTGCCAGAGAAACGAGTTGTCATCGACCAACTCGAAGGCGTCGAGGACGAGACCAACCCAGGGCACCGCTAGGGCAAGATGGAAAAGAGACCACCTTCTCGGGGACGGCGCGTCCGCCGTCACCGCTACAACCCGCCGAAGGCGTCTGCGATCTGGAGGGCTGCAGGCCCCAAGAGAACGATGAACAGGGACGGGAAGATGCAGAACACCAGTGGGAAGACGAGCTTCACCGGAGCTGCGAAGGCCTTCTCCTGGGCCCTCTGACGCCGTTTGACGCGCATTTCGTCGGCCTGAACCCTCAGGACACGGGCGATGGTCACACCAAACGCCTCAGCCTGGATCATGGCGAGGAGGAATGATCTCAACTCGTCCAGTTCGGTCCGCTCCATGAGGTTACGCATGGCGTCCCTGCGTGCCACCCCCACCCTGGTCTCCTGGAGCATCCGGAAGAACTCCTCGGAGAGAGGCCCGGGAACGGTGGCCACCACCCTCGCCAGCGCGGATTCGAATCCAAGGCCTGCTTCAACCGAGATCACTAGAAGGTCGAGAACGTCGGGGAGCGCACGCAGCATCTGCTCCTGTCGATCGTCGATCTTCCTCTGCAGCCAGGCATCGGGGCCAAAGAAACCCAGGACTATGGGCAGAGCGAACAGAACAGTGCGCTGGAGGCCATCGGCGCCGAAGCCCATCAACGCAAAACCGCCGAACACTCCGAGTCCAAGCCCGAGCAGTTTTATGACCACGAAGGCTGGAGCGTCGAGACCGCCTGGGTGACCGGCGATCACCAACTGGTGCTGTTTCTTGTCGAGATATCCGACCGGCGTGAACCGGCGCAGGAATCCCGACATTCGGATGACGACCGGCCCGATGGTCCTCTGTGCCAGCGGCTTGGCGAGCTCCTCGGCTCGAGCCGACGGGGGCGCGTTTCTGCCGTAGGCCTCGAGCCGGTTGGACAATTCCTCACGTGCCTTGGTGACACCGCTCCCCGCCCACACAACGATGAAGACCACGAAGAGAAATACTGCTCCGACAGCGAGCGTCAGGCCCGTCAAGTTCTGAATGAAGTTCATATCTCGATATCCACGATCTTCTTGAGCCACCAGATTCCAGCGGCCATGAGAAGGAGCCCTATTCCGATAGCGATCTGCCCGAATGTGGAGGTGAGCAGCGGTTCCAAGTAGGTCGGGTTGTTCACTGCGAGGAATCCTGCGACGGCGAAGGGAAGCAGCCCCAGCACAATGGCCGAGATACGGCCTTCAGCCGTCAGCGCTCGGATCTCACCCTTGAGCCTGTTTCTGGCCCGCATGGTGTCGGCGACGGTCTGCAGCACTTCGGCCAGGTTTCCGCCCACCTCTCGCTGGATGTCGATGGCCATGACCGCCCACTCGAAGTCGGTGGACTGGGTGCGCTCCACTATGCCCTGAAGGGCGTCCGGCACCGATATGCCCAGCCGGGCCTCGGAGATGGCTCGGCCGAACTCCCTCGCCGTCGGGTTGGGTGCCTCGCCTGCGACGGCTTCCACCGCTTGGAGAAGCGAATACCCGGCCCGAATGGATGTCGAAAGCAAGGTGAGAGTGTCGGGCAGCTGATCTTCGAACTTCTTCTTCTCCCTTCGCCCGGCGAAGTTGACCAGAGCGACGAACATCAAAAGGAGAACACCGAAGGTGGCAACCCCGGCCAGAGCTCCATTGAAAAGTGCGGTCAGCAGACCACCCACCGCGGCCAGGCCGATCATGGCCAGGATCGCCTCTCCAGGCGTCATCGGGATATTTGCCTGCTCCAGCGCAGAGTTCATGCCTGAGAGGAGGCCTCTCCTCCTCACTTCTTCCTCGGCGGCTTGGGTGAATCGGTTGAGCAACGGTATGCGCTCGAGGAAAGAGCCCTTCTCCTCCGTGACACCCTTGCCGCGACGACCGTAGGCCTGGAGCCTCTGGGCGAACTTGCTCCGCTCTTCGTCTTCCTCCCTGCCGAAGAGGATGACCAGAAGCAAGAAGAGTGTGAGAGCGAGCCCCCAACCCGCCACCGACTTGAGGGTGTTGAGATAGGACTCGTAGTTTGCGGGCAGCTCGGTGGCTGCCTTGAGAGTGGTTAGGGGTGCGAGGGTCGTTGGAGTGGTCACGACGGCTCCAGCGGTCGTCGTGGTGACGTAACCGGAGACCGTCTCTGTTGCCGAGCCGGAGAGGCCCTCGTAGGAGACGGCGAATTCCACGTCACCTGGTGCGGAGATCGGCGACACGAACTTCACTACGAGCGTGTTGCTTATCTCCCGGCCGATCTCGTCGTAGAGGGCCGACAGGGAGCCCGGGTCGGGTGTGGAGAGGAACAGGCCGTTGCCTGCCTCCGCCACCTGTGAGACAGGATCCGGATTGAAATCGGCAGATGACAACGCCACCCCGAAGACCCGAACCCGACTCTGTGAGACTTTGGCGACGGCCTCCTCCAACGTGGCCGTCGAAACAGTGTCTTCGCCGTCGGTGAGGATGATCATGTTGGCCAGCAGATCGCCGGCCGAAGGCGCCTCGAACAGCTCCACACCTTTGATCACTGCATCGTTGAATGCCGTCTCACCTGCGGCCTGGATCCCGGCGATTCGATCAGAGAGGTCGTCGGTGTTCGATGTGAAGCCAGTGTTGACTATCACGTCGTTGGCGAAGGTGAC
>JAWWBL010000098.1:0-6365 GCA_033720975.1 Acidimicrobiia bacterium
CGGCCGAGTTCTCCGCCCAAGACAGTCGAGTGATCTCAGCCCTCGAAGGCGGCTTTCGGGTGGAGATCGACGGTGGCGTGTTGACAACCTGGACGTCGGGTGACGAAGGGCTCATCTACCGAGCGAGCGAGTAGGCGGCCGAGGCACCTCGTACCCACGACCACCGATAAGCTCCTTTGGGGGCGCGTCGTGGTCCTTGGTACCTTTACTGCGCGCAATGCCATACGTCTACGACTTCGCCGACGGTGACGGGTCCGACAAAGACCTTCTAGGGGGTAAAGGGGCCGGGTTAGCGGAGATGACACGGCTCGGGCTTCCGGTACCGCCGGGATTCACCATCACCACCGACGCTTGCCGCTACTACATGACCCACGGATCCATGCCGGAGGATCTCGATGACGAGATCGCCGCAGCCATCAGCCGATTGGAGGACGCCAGTGGGAGAACCCTCGGCTCGGGACCCATCCCGATCCTGCTGTCAGTCAGGTCGGGAGCCAAATTCTCTATGCCGGGCATGATGGACACGGTCCTCAACCTCGGGATCAATGATGACGTCGTCGAGGCGCTCTCCAAGTGGTCAGGCGACAGTCACTTCGCGTGGGATGCATACCGGCGATTCGTCCAGATGTACGGCGACGTGGTGCTCGGAGTCGATGAACACCTATTCCAGGACGTACTAGCCAACTTGCGCATCGTTCGGGGTGTCACCGACGACTCGCAACTGACCGCAGAGGACCTGGAGCAGGCAACCCGCATGTTCCAGGCGATCGTTGAGAGTCACCGCCCCGGACTGCTTCCGAGCGACCCTAGGGATCAACTCTTGGGAGCGGTGGAGGCCGTAATAAAGTCGTGGTCGAACAGACGTGCCGCCGAGTACCGACGCCTCCACGGGATTCCCGATGACCTCGGCACCGCTGCGAACGTTCAGATGATGGTGTTCGGCGACTTGGGCGACGACTCCGGGACCGGAGTTTGCTTCACACGCGACCCAGCCACCGGAGAGCGGACCAGCTACGGAGACTACCTGCCGCGGGCGCAAGGGGAAGATGTGGTCGCAGGGCTGAGGAACACGCTCACGCTCGATGAGATGGCAGAGCTCCAGCCGGATTGCCACGCAGAGTTGCTCGAGATCATGGACGGGCTGGAAAGTCACTATCGGGACATGTGCGACATCGAGTTCACGGTCGAGAAAAGCACGCTCTACATACTGCAGACCCGCATCGGGAAACGGACCGCCGAAGCTGCGGTGCGCCTGGCGGTGATCATGGAGAGCGAGGGCTTGATCGACGCGCGCACGGCGGTGAGTCGAATTGCGCCCGAGTCGTTGGAGCAATTACGCCGTCCCCGGATCGATAACCAATCCGCTCCAGAGCCGACCTTGACCGGGGTGGCAGCCTCTCCTGGTGCGGCAGCCGGGAGAGTCGTCCTCGATTCCGACAAGGCGGTCGAAATGGCCAAGGCTGGCGAAGACGTGATATTGGTCCGGCCCGAGACGACACCGGAGGACATACACGGAATGGCTGCTGCCCTGGGCATCCTCACCAGCCAAGGCGGCAAGACCTCGCACGCAGCCGTGGTCGCGCGAGGCATGGGCAAGCCCGCCGTCACAGGAGCTTCGGGACTCGTGGTCGACCTCGACGCGCGAACGGTGGCCGTTGGTGACAGCGATCTGGCGGAGGGCGACTTCGTGACCATCGACGGCACGGGAGGAGGCGTCTATGTAGAGCCTGTGCCGCTGATCTCACCGGAAAAGCTTCCCGAGCTCGAACAGATCATGACCTGGGCTGACGGGTTTCGGACATTGGGCGTCCTGGCGAACGCCGACACGCCGGAGGACGCCACCGAAGCCAGGGCACGCGGGGCGGAAGGAATAGGTCTGGCGCGAACGGAGCACATGTTCCTCGGCGAGAGGCTCTCGGTCGTTCAGCGGCTCATCCTCTCCCGCTCGCCCGAGGAGCGTCGAGCCGCGCTACATGACCTCGAGCGTCTACAGATCGCCGACTTCGAAGGGCTCCTGGAAGCCATGGACGGGCTTCCTGTGGTCGTCAGACTGCTCGACCCTCCGTTGCACGAGTTTTTGCCCTCGCGCCTCGAGCTTGAGCAGGAGGCGCTGCGTCGTGTGCGCGCCGGCCGGCCGATCGAGGACCTTCAAGCGATGTCGGAGCAGGTAGCCCGCTGGGAAGAGGACAACCCGATGCTCGGCCTGCGGGGAGTCAGGTTGGGACTCATCGTCGACGAGCTGTACAAGATGCAGGCCCGGGCGGCGTTCACGGCCGTCGGTCGGAGGGTCGCCGCAGGTGGCTCACCCCGGCTCGAGATCATGATCCCCTTGGTGTCCACCGTCGAGGAGCTCCGTCGGATGAGAACGGTCATAGAAGAGGAGCTGGAGAGGTCGGGGTTGGAGGTGGAAGTCCCGATCGGGACGATGATCGAGCTCCCCCGAGCTGCACTCACCGCCGGGGAGATAGCAGAGATCGCCGACTTCTTCTCTTTCGGCACCAACGACCTCACCCAAATGACGTACGGGCTGAGCCGCGACGACGCAGAAGGCCTGTTCCTCGGCGAGTATCTGGAGCGTGGAATCCTGGATTCCAACCCGTTCCAGACCCTCGACCGCAAGGGAGTGGGGCGACTCATCGAGCTCGCTTGTAAGGAAGGGAGATCGTCGAACCCCGCCCTAACGTTGGGACTCTGCGGCGAGCACGGTGGAGACCCGAAGTCGATAGCTTTCGTCCACGGGTTGGGAATCGACTACGTGTCGGCGAGCCCGCCCAGGATCGAGGGAGCCCGACTCGCCGCGGCCCAGGCTGAGCTAGGAGCCGAGTAGCCGATCGATCGTTTCGAGGAGTTGTGGCACACCCTCGCCGGACGTCGCAGTCGTGGTGTGGATTTCGATTCCCCTCGACCCGGCGGACTCTCTCAGGGCATTGACCACCTCATCGGCGCCGGCTCGATCGCCTTTGTTGACAACATAGATATCGGCGATCTCGACGACGCCTGCCTTGTCTGCCTGAACCTGATCCCCCCAGGAGGGACCGACGACGAGGACCACTCGGTCGGCGACCTTCATGACCTCGACTTCTGACTGGCCAACCCCGACCGTCTCCACGATGAGGAGGTCGAACCCGGCGCGGCCCATGAGTGAGACCACGTCGCCGGCGGAGGCCGTCAGCCCTCCGAGGTGACCTCTGGTGGCCATCGATCTGATGAAAACGCCGTCGTCCTCCGCGTGGTCCTGCATCCGGATACGGTCACCCAGCAAGGCTCCGCCCGTTATCGGGCTCGAAGGATCGATGGCGAGAACGCCAACGGTTTGGCCCCTTGACCTGATCAGCGCGATAAGGCTCGATATGAGGGTCGACTTGCCCGCACCCGGCGGGCCGGTGATCCCGAGGATCGGGGACCCGTGAACAGAGCCGTCGGGGCCGGCGGCACCAGACTCGACCCGGGAGATGGCTCGAGCCAGCGCCTTACGGTCACCTGACTCGACACTACGAAGGAGTTCGGCGTCCACGGGTTTGCAGCCTATGGCCGCAGCTCTCAGAGGGCGGGGAGTGTGATGCCGGCGCTCTGCGTAGCCTCCTCGAGCGTTCCCGGAGCGTCCGCGCTGGCATGTACTTCGCGCACCCCGGGCACCCTGTCCTTGAGGATGCGCTCGATCCCCGCCTTGAGAGTCATCATGGACAGCGGACAGCCCCCACAAGCGCCCACCATTTGAAGACTGACCACGCCGTTGTCGGCACCAAGCAGAACGATGTCACCTCCGTCCGCTTGAACCGCAGGGCGAATGTAGTTGAGGGCCTCATCGAGCTTGCTCTCGTCGATGGGCCCGTCGGCCGTCGTCGGGGAGGCGATGGTTACGGGTGTTGGTTCTGACATCGTGAAGTGAAACCTGCGGCTGTCGGGACATGTTCCAGTCTAGGAGCCTCTGTCAGCTGCGATCGATAGCTGCACCGAGCGAGGCGAGGCGACCGACGAAGTCCTCGTACCCCCGGTCGATGTGGACCGCATCATGCACCTCGGTCAGACCGTCCGCCCGAAGACCGGCCAGGACGAGTGCCGCGCCGGCGCGAATGTCGGACGCGAGCACTGGACATCCCGAGAGGTGCTCGACACCTCGGATCACCGCATGCTGGGCTTCGACGGTTATGTCAGCGCCCATCCGCGCCAGCTCACCCACGTACCGGAAACGGGCGTCGTACAGGTTCTCTGTGATCACCGAGGTCCCGCTGGCTAAGGACAAGAGCGCCACCATCTGTGGGTGCATATCGGTGTGAAATCCCGGATAGGGAAGAGTTGCGAAGTCAACCGGTTTCGGCCGTTCCGGGCCACGGACCCTCAGCCATCCCTCCCCACGCTCGACCTCGCAAGAGGCCGCCTCCAACTTCGTCAGTTCCATTCTGAGGTCGTCAGGCTGGCAACCCGCCACGGTCACATCGCCGCGAGTGATCGCCGCCGCGACTGCGTACGTCCCCGCTTCCAGCCGATCCGGGATCACTCGATGCTCAACCGGCCGCAGGGCGGCCACACCGCTGATGGTGATGATCGACGTGCCGGCGCCCTCGATTCTCGCGCCCATTTCCTCGAGTTGCCGGCATAGGTCCTGGATCTCCGGTTCACGGGCGGCGTTTACGATCACGGTGTCACCCTCGGCAAGCACACCAGCGAACAGGAGGTTCTCGGTCGCCCCGACGGAGGGGAAAGGGAGTTCGACTTCGGCACCTTTGAAACGACCTTGAATTGCCCCCACCAGCTCACCATGAACCAGCTCGAAGCTTGCGCCGAGTTGTTCCAGGCCGGTCACGTGCATGTCGATGCCACGCGCTCCGAGGTCGTCACCACCAGGTAGTGCCACTCGCGCCTCACCACACCGCGCCAAAAGAGGGGCAAGCACGACGATCGAAGCCCTCATCTGACGCACCAACTCGATCGGTGCCTCTGGCCTCAACTCATCGGGCACGACGATCCACAACTCCTGCTCACCCCGGGTCACGCGGCAACCCGTGTGCTCGAGCACCTGGCACATGAGCTCGACGTCGACGATCCAGGGGACATTGGTGAGACGGTGCCTTCCCGGGGCGAGCAGCGCGGACACCATTTCTTTGAGAACCGCGTTCTTGGCCCCGAGGACCTTCACCGTTCCGCCAAGGGGGCTCCCCCCGGTGACGGCGATCATTGACATCAGGCGCGAATGTAGTTAGAGCATGCCCCAACACCGGTGACCGGACCAGGTGAGGCTACGCTCCGCCTCGATGAGAATCGCTCTCGGAGCCGACCACGCCGGTTACGCCCTCAAAGAACACCTCTCCACGTGGCTCGCCGAGTCGGGTCATGCCGTATACGACTTGGGGACACACACCGCCGACCCCGTCGACTACCCGGACTACGCCGCCGCTGTGGCCCAGGCGGTGCTCGACGGTCGCGCCGACCGCGGGATCGTCGTCTGCGGGTCGGGGGCAGGCGCCTCCATCGCTGCGAACAAGCTGCGTGGCATCAGGGCGGGAGTTGCTCACGACTCGTACACCGCCCACCAGATGGTGGAGCACGACGACGTCAACGTCCTGTGCCTGGGAGCGCGGGTCGTCGGTGAGGCGCTTGCCGTCGACCTCGTGGCCACATTCATAGGTGCGATATTCAGCCGGGACGACCGCCACGTCCGCCGGGTGGACAAGATCAGGGCTTTGGAGGCCTAGGCGCTGGCTCGGGCTGCCTCCACCAACTGCTCGAAGGCGAACACACCGATCCGCCCCGACAGCCGGAGAACGACGTTGTTTTCACCGTCGAGCACGACATAAAACGGCGTCCCACTCAGCCCGTACGCGTTGGCCGCCGTCGAGATCTCGTCGTCCATGATCACCGGGAACGTCCATTGCTCGGACTCCAGCCACTCCTGGGGTGGCCACAGCGTTCGCGTCGGGTTTGTCAGTGACGTGATCGAGTAGATGTCGACGTCGGTAGGCGCCAGCCCGGCGTCTACCCATGCCTGCAGCTCGGGTACCTCTGCCTGGCAGTGTGGGCACCAGTGGGCGAGGAACATGACGACCTTGGGACGGCCATCCGGAGCGATCGAATACGAATTGCCGTTCCAGTCGGAGCCGCTGATCGTGGCCGCAGCCGTCCCGACCGCCGGATCCTGACCGCTCTCCGGCAGCGGGGGAAGAAACTCACCCTCGACCGTCACCTCGCCCCAACCGATGGTGAGGTCGTCGTACTTGGTGTCGGTGGGTTCGCTCGCTATCGCGAACGCCATCCAGACGATGAGCCCAAGGCCGACGACGCCACCGACGATCCAGAGAAAAGGTCTACTCATTTGAAGGTCTCACATAGAAGAGAAGAAGAACGGCGATCAGGGTAAACCCGGCGCC
>JAWWBL010000099.1:0-6310 GCA_033720975.1 Acidimicrobiia bacterium
GGGAGCCAGTTCTCCATGGTTGGGATGCTTCGGTCCACAGTAACCCTTTCGGTTGTGGTGGTCCTTGGCGCCCTAACCGGTCTCATGTGTGAGCGAGTAGGGGTCATCAACATCGGCATCGAAGGGCAGCTGCTGGCGTCGGCCTTCGCCTCCATCGTGCTGAGCAGCGCCTTCGGAACCCTCGTCGGCATAATCGGAGGCCTGCTCGTCGGGGGTGTGCTGGGGCTCTTCCTCGCCTGGATGACGATCAAGTATCGGGTGGATCAGATCATCGCCGGTGTCGTCATCAACATCTTCGCACTGGGGTTGACCTCGTTCATGTCGTCCAGAATCCTTTCCGAGCTGATCGACTTGAATGCGCCTGCGCGCGTTCCTCAGGTCCGTATCCCGCTGCTGGCTGATATTCCGGTGATCGGGCAGATGTTCTTCGATCACACCTTCTTCGTCTACGGGATGTTCGTTTTGGTGATCGGGATCCACATCGGGCTCTTCTACACGAGGTGGGGACTGCGTTCCCGTTCCGTCGGTGAGCATCCCAAGGCTGCCGATACCGCCGGGATCAACGTCTATTGGGTGAGATATCGCAATGTGGTGCTTGGCGGCATGGTCGCAGGGTTTGGCGGGGCGTTCCTCGGGCTGGCCCAGGTAGCCCGGTTCGAGGAGAACATGACCGGCGGCATCGGATTCATTGGCCTGGCTGCGATGATCTTTGGCAAGTGGCTGCCCTTTGGCGCCCTGGGCGCAGGGCTTGTGTTCGGATTCGCCAGGTCCCTCCAGCAGAAGGCCTCGCTGCTCAACACCGGCATCCCGTCAGAGTTCCTGCTCATGATCCCTGCGATCGTCACAGTGGTAGTGGTTGCCGGAGTGGTCGGGAAGACGAGGCCGCCGGCTGCCGACGGTCAGCCCTATATCAAACAGTAGGTCCGGAGGGCCCTATCCGTTGGAGTTGGTCGGATTGGCAGGACGGCCGATCACGGTTATCTCATCAATGGCGATCTCGGGGAATGTGTTGCCGTTTACCAATTGCGCCTGATAGTCGCTCTCGATCGTTATCTCGATCGAATTGGTGTTGAAGGCCGCGAACGGCACCGTCTGTATGCCCGGTGTGTCCTGAAGCTCCACCCGCACCGCGGTCACGTTGCTGTCGGCAACGATCGAGATCCCTCGCGCCCGGTAGTTCTGCTTGAACCGGTCGACGTCTGCGAGGTTGGTCCAATCGATTCGGGTGACCACCATCGGCTCCCGGAATATCAGTGTGATGACGATCTTCTCGCCGTTGTCGACGAGCTCCTCGTAGTTGACCTGATACTCGGCAGAGGTCCCCGATGTCAGGTTGGAGCAGCTGAAAGAGCCGAGACCGGGGTGTGAGCAATTGGTGTCCAGAATGTCGATGACGTCCGGGCTCGGCAGAGTCGTCGACGGAGTCGTCGTCGAGGTGACAGTAGGAGCGGTTGTCGGATCCTCGCCTCCGAACACATTGAACAAGAGGGCTATCACGATGACGACGAACAAGAGGCCACTGATAGCCACTGCCGCTCGAACACCTGCCGTTGCCTGAACTGCCGGCCGGGGGGCGGTGGGCAGAGGCGCTTGATTCAACCGGGCGCCACACTCCTGACAATGCCGATTGCTCGCCGGGTTTATGGCGCCGCAGGACGGGCAGCCCGAGGTGCGTCCCGACGTTGGTGCTGAGGCGACCGCTTCGTCGCCCTCCTCAGGCGGCCCATCATCGAGCTGGAACTCCTCGTATGTCCCGTCCGAGTTCACGCTGATGACGCCACCAGATCGCTCGGGCGCGGAGCGACGCGTGGGCTCCATCGGGTCTATGAAGTGACCACAATTGGTGCAAAACTGCTCGTCTGCGGCCACGCTGGAGCCGCAATTGGCACATGTTTGGGAGACCAAGTCCCTCCTTCGGGGCGTTATTGTGCCACGGCGATGTTCGTCTTCGCCGTCAGATCGTATGAGCCCTGGACTTGGGGCTCCCGTCTGGCCGGGATCGCCTTGTTAATGACCCTCACGGCGGTCTTGATTTTCACATTACGCCGTACCAATCGTTAACCACCAGTGAGTAACCAAACCGCTTTTTACTGTGAGTCGTGCGGGCACAAGTCGGGCAAATGGATGGGTTTCTGCCCCCAGTGCAGCTCGTCTGATCCCCTTGTCGAGAGAATGGCCACGTCTTCCAAGTCCGTCTCCGCGCCCCCGATCGTGTCGCTGGGCGAGGCATCAGCGAAGAGACAGAAGAGGATCCGGACCGGATGGGAGGAAGTCGATCGGGTGCTCGGCGGAGGTTTCGTCCCCGGCTCGGTTGTTCTGTTGGGAGGTGAGCCTGGTGTGGGGAAGTCGACCCTTCTGTCCCAGGTTGCGGGGGGTCTAGCGGCGGAGGGCTCGACGACATTGATAGCGAGCGCCGAAGAGTCCGTAGAACAGGTCGCCATGCGCGCTCAGCGGCTCGGGGTCACCGAGGACGGAGTGCGCCTGGTCTCTGATGACGACGCCGACTCCATTGTTTCGATGGCAGGTCAGCAGAGGCCGGATCTGGTGATCGTCGACTCGATTCAGACCGTAGGCGTGCATGAGATTGTCTCAGCCCCAGGCAGCGTCTCACAGGTGAGGGAAAGCGCATCGAGGCTGATTCGCCTGGCCAAGTCGAGTGGGATCGTCGTCATCCTCGTAGGCCACGTGACCAAGGATGGTGGGCTTGCCGGCCCCAAGATCCTCGAGCACATGGTCGACGTGGTGCTTTCCCTCGAAGGTGACCCCGACCGGGGCTTCCGCGTGCTGAGAAGCAGCAAGAACCGCTTCGGTCCCACCCACGTCTCTGGCATGTTCGATATGAGATCGGATGGGCTTGTCGAAGTGGCCGATCCGTCAAAGGTTTTCCTGGATGGCTGGGAGTCTGATGTGCCAGGCACCATCGTCTACCCGGCGGTTGAAGGGAGGCGGTCCGTACTCGTCGAGGTTCAGGCCCTGGTTGCGCCGAGCAGCCAAGCCCAGCCCAGGCGCTCGATCCGCGGTCTCGACCAGGCGAGAGTGAACCAAGTGATCGCAGTTCTGGAAAGGCATGCCGACGTCAAGCTCTCCGACAAGGAGATTTATGTGAACGTTGTCGGCGGATGGCGTCTCGAGGACACCGGTTCCGACCTTGCGGTGGCCCTCGCGGTGGCCTCCTCAGCCCTCGACGTTCCACTGGGGAGACTGGCAGCGTGGGGTGAGGTCGGTCTTGCCGGTGAGGTGCGGTCGGTGCCGTTCGAGGCAAGGCGACTCGACGAGTTGAAACGTATGGGTTTGACCAACCGGGTGGCTCCCGGGACCGGGGAGCCGGTTCGATTGGCGGCTGCGCTCGCGGACGCCGGCCTGGGGTCCCACCCGACATGACCAGTGATAGCCTTTCCGACGTGGGTGGCCCCTCTATAACCGAGACCCTGGAGCGACTTGCTCCCGGAACCCCGATGCGTGACGCGCTGGAGCGCGTCATCCAGCAGGGAAAGGGCGGCCTCGTCGTTCTCGGTTCGAGCAAGTCGGTCATGAGTGCCTCTTCGGGCGGCTTCAAGTTGAACGGCACTTCGTTCACTCCTGCTCGGCTGGCCGAGCTGGCCAAGATGGACGGCGGGATCATCCTCGACGACTCCTGGGGCTCCATACTCAGGTGCAACGTTCACTTTGTCCCCGACGGGTCGATTCCGACAGATGAGACGGGCGCCAGACACCGGACGGCCGAGCGGATGGCCATCGAGACGGGTAAACCCGTTGTTGCGGTCAGCGAGGGGCGCAAGGTGGCGACCCTCTTCTACAAAGATCAGAAGATCGAGCTGCGATCACCTACCGACGTCGTAGCGCACATCAATCAGGAGTTGCAGAGTCTCGATCGCTTGAGAAGCAGGCTCGATGAGGCCGAGTCCGTTCTGACCGGTCTCGAGCTTGCCGGCCTGTCCACGTATCGGGCCGCAGTGACCGTCATCCAGAGGGCAGAGCTGGTGGATCGCCTCGGGCTGACGGTTATGGCCCAGGCGCGCACCCTTGGTGACGAGGCCAGCATCGTCACGCTGCAGTTGAGCGACATCCTCTCAGGTGTAGAAGACCTGAGATCTCACGTCTTGACGGACTATGTCAAGCCTCTTCGGAAAGGATCGGTCGATCGCGCCCTCCAGCGTCTCGCGGAGCTGAGCAGCCCTGAGATCGAAGATCCGGCGCGGGTGGGTAAGGAGCTTGGGTTCCCTGACCTCGACGAGCCCGCCGAGGCGCGGGGCCATCGCATCCTCTCGAAAGTGGCGAGACTTCCAGACCCTGTGCGCGAGGAGATCGTGCGCCACTTCGGCTCGGTCACGAAGCTCCTGAAGGCCTCAGAGCCGCAATTGACCGACGTCGAGGGCGTCGGTGACGCCAGGGCGAGCCAGCTCAGGTCGTTCCTCGATCGTCTCGCCGCGTCCGCCCCGGATTGGGGCCCGTTGCTGGATTGAGTCGGCCCGCCGGTACACTCCGCCGCCGGTTATGGCCCAGGCTTCCAAATACGCGGTAGGAGACAAGGTCGTTCACCCCCAACACGGTGCGGCAACCATCACCAAGAAGGTCAAGCAGACCTTCGACGGCAAGCGACAGGATTACTTCATCCTCGACATCGCCACCGAGCAGCTGACCGTGATGGTCCCACTCGACAAGGTCGAGGACTTGATTCGGCCCGTCATCTCAAAGACGAAGTCGCGTGAGGTGCTCCGGTCACTGAAGGGTGACCCCGAGGAGGCTGGAGCGAATTGGAGCCGCTGGTACAAGGTGCTCAACGAGAAGATGACTTCCGGAGACATCTTCCAGGTGGCGGAAGTCGTCCGGGACCTTTCCTACGCACAGCAGACCAAGGGGATAAGCCCGGCTCTGAAACGCATGCTCTCAAAGGCGAGGCTGACCCTCAGCTCGGAGTTGGCATTCAGCCTCGAGATCGACGAGGAAGAGGCGATCAAGAAACTCGACAGGGCGCTGCCCAAGTTCGAACCCGACGAGGAATGACAAAAGACGCCTTCAGGGTCGGGTGGGGCATCGATGCCCACCGGCTCGGCGGCCCGGGCCCGATCACTCTCGGCGGCCTGGAGATCCCTTCCACGGTGGGTGTTCAGGCCACATCGGACGGGGATGTGATCGCTCACGCGGTTGCGGACGCTCTTCTCGGCGCCGCTGTTCTCGGTGATCTTGGCGAGCACTTCCCCTCTAGCGACCCTTCGTTCCACGACGCCGATTCCATGGAGCTCCTCAGACGGGTCGTGGCGATGATCGAGGAAGCGGGCTGGCGCCCCTCCCACGTCGATGTGACGTTGGTAGCTCAGTCAATCCGGGTCGCACCCCACCGTGACGGGATCCGAACGCGGCTTGCCGGTGTGCTCGGGCTGGATGTCGGCTCAGTGTCCGTCAAGGCGACTACCACCGATGGCATGGGACTGATAGGACAGGAAAGCGGTATCGCTGCGATGGCATCGGCTGCCGTGGCACCGCTGCCGTAACATCCGACGATGATTCAGGTCTACAGCACGCTTCACCGTGCGCTTGTCCCACTGGAGACCAGGGACGAGGGCCGGGTGGCGATCTACGTCTGTGGGCCCACCGTCCAGTCGGAGCCCCACGTAGGCCATGGTCGATACGCCGTCGCCTTCGACGTCATTCGCCGCTACCTGATCTGGCGAGGACTTGACGTCACTTATGTGAGCAACGTCACCGACATCGACGACAAGATCATCGATGCCGCGAAGGTGGCGGGGGAGCCGGTCGAAACGCTGGCAGAACGCATGAGATCGCGGTTTGCCTCGGCGTTTGAGGCGCTGGGCGTAATGGCCCCGGACGTAGAGCCACGGGCGACCGAGCACATTCCCGAGATGCTCGGCCTGATCAGCGCACTCATCGATCGGGGGCTGGCGTATCCCCGCGACGGCGATGTCTATTTCTCGGTGAGGGCCTTGGAGTCGTACGGAAGGCTCTCAGGTAGGAAGCCAGACGAGCTGCGATCCGGTTATCGGATCGAGGTGGACGAGGCCAAGGAAGATCCTCTCGACTTCGCACTCTGGAAGGGTGTCAAGCCCGGAGAGCCATGGTGGGACTCACCGTGGGGTCCGGGTCGTCCTGGATGGCACATCGAGTGTTCGGCGATGGCGGCTCGCTACCTGGGTGCCGACTTCGACATCCACGGCGGTGGCAACGATCTCGTCTTTCCTCACCACGAGAATGAGATCGCTCAGAGCGAGGGAGCGACCGGTGAGCCTTTGGCTCGTTATTGGCTCCACAACGGGATGGTCAATCTCGGTGGTGAGAAGATGGCCAAGTCCAA
>JAWWBL010000100.1:0-6184 GCA_033720975.1 Acidimicrobiia bacterium
AGATGCTCTTCGAGGCGAATCAGCTTCTCGGTCTCACCTTCCATCAGCTTGGAGACCGGTATCCCTGTCCATCGGGCCACCACCTCGGCCACGTCCTCGTCGTTGACCTCCTCGGAGAGCATCGATCCGTTCTCGTGGAGTTTCTCGAGCTCGGCTTCCTTCTCTGTCAGCTTCGCCTCGAAGGAGTTGATCGTTCCGTATCGCAGCTCGGCAGCCTTGGCCAGGTCGCCTTCACGCTCGGCCAGCTCCGCCTGGCTCCGCGCCTTCTCGATGTCTCCTTTGAGACCCCTGATCTCGGTGATGACGTCCTTTTCCAGCGTCCAACGCGCAGTCAGGGCATCTATCGACTCGGTGAGGTCGGCTATCTCTGCCTCCACCCCATCAAGCCTTTCGGCCGATGCGGCGTCGCTTTCCTTCTTCAACGCCTCCCGCTCGATCTCGAGTTGGATTCGACGACGGGTCAAGTCGTCGATTTCCTCGGGCATCGAGTCGATCTCTATGCGAAGCCTCGATGCCGACTCGTCGATCAAGTCGATGGCCTTGTCGGGCAAGAACCGCGCCGGGATGTAACGGTCGGAGAGGACGGCTGCTGCGACTAGCGCCGAGTCGGTGATGCGAACACCGTGGTGCACCTCGTACCGCTCCTTCAGACCGCGCAAGATCCCGATGGTTTCTTCGACGCTCGGAGGTTCCACCATGACGGGTTGGAACCGTCGTTCGAGGGCGGCGTCCTTCTCGATGTGCTTGCGGTACTCGTCGAGTGTGGTGGCGCCGATCATGCGCAGCTCGCCTCGGGCGAGCATTGGCTTGAGCATGTTGGAAGCATCCATCGCGCCTTCGGCCGCTCCGGCGCCAACGAGGGTATGAAGCTCATCGAGGAACGTGATGATCTGCCCTTCCGACTGCTTGATCTCGTCGAGGACAGCCTTCAGGCGCTCTTCGAACTCACCGCGGTATTTGGCCCCGGCAACCATCGAACCGAGGTCGAGTGCGACGATTCGCTTGGTCTTCAGGCCCTCAGGCGCGTCACCGTCTGCGATTCGTCGCGCCAGGCCTTCGACGATGGCGGTCTTGCCGACGCCGGGCTCGCCGATGAGCACCGGGTTGTTCTTGGTGCGTCGGGAGAGAACCTGGATGACTCGCCTGATCTCATCATCCCTTCCGATGACGGGGTCGAGCTTGCCCAGCCTTGCCTCGGAAGTTAGGTCACGGCCGTATTGCTCGAGGGCATTGAGGGTCGACTCCGGGTCTTCTGTGGTGACGCGGCGGCCACCTCGGAGCCCCTCCAGGGCCCCGAGCAGGGCTTCGGAAGTGACTCCGTTTTCGGCGAGGATCGTTCCTGCGTCCCCTCTGGACCGGGCCATGCCGAGTAGGAGGTGTTCCACAGAGAGGTAGTCGTCGCCCATCTTGCCCCGGTGGGAGTCGGCGTCGTTCAAGAGCTGGGCCAGTTGTGCACTCGTCGTCACCTCGGCATCGCCGTATGCCTTGGGGAGGGTGTCGAGATGGGACTCGACGGCGCGCCGGATCTGGAGCCCGTCGGCTCCAATCGCATCGAGCAAGGGATAGACGATCCCGTCCTGTTGACCGAGAAGAGCGAGCACGAGATGCTCGGGCAGGACAGAACCATGGTGATGATCTCGGGCGATGTCGGTCGCCCTGACCAGGGCTTCTCGTGTCCTAGTGGTCAATTTGTCAAGACTCATCTGTGATACCTATGGCTAAGTAAATCTAAGTCATATGTTATCAGATTCGACGACCTCTGTGAAGATCCGTGCGGGACCGGTACCCGCCCGGAACTTCACAGAACGGCTCGGAGGTTCCTCGTGAGGCTGTCCACGTCGGTCTCGTCTTGATAGATGCCGAAGCCGATGCGAAGACGGTCGCCGCGGTAGTCGGTGATCACTCCACGCCGATGCAATGCCTGGTAGAGATCCGCAGCGCGGGGGGTGCGAAAGGTGAGGAAGTTGCCCCGAGTCAACTCCGATGCGGGGACCAGCTCACCGGGCAGGACACCCGCTTCGAGGAAGTGCTTCTGGAGACTGGAAACGTATGAAGAGATCTGCGTCGGCCCGACCCCTTCGGAGTCCAGCCACTCCAGGACCGCCCGCATCCGGTAGATCCCGGACACGTCAAAGGTTGCACCGGCGAACCTCGTCCCCCCCTTCTCATAGGGCAAGTCCGACGAGACGCCGGACTCCAGCTGGGTGAAGCCGGCGTACCACCCGGTGTTCACCGGCCGCTCGCCATACCCGGGCGGTGCGTGCAGGAAGCAAACCCCCTCACCGGACATGGCGTACTTGTACCCGCCGGCGACGTAGAAAGCCCGGTCCTGAATCGCGCCGAGGTTCACCGGGAGGGCCATGAATGCGTGGTAGCCGTCGACGACGATGAACGCCCGGTCCTCGGACACCGAGGAGACGATTCTGTCGATGTCTTCAACCAGGAAACCCGAGTCGAAGAACACCTGGCTGAGGTAGATCAGATCGTGCGCCCCGGAGCGGGCCTCGAGTGTGAATCTGTCCGAGAAGGTGTCGAAAGGCTCGGCGGGGACGCGGTCGACGATTGCCAGGCCGGACTCCTCCCACCTCCGGGACTGGCGGCTGAAAGAGTGGAACTCGGCATCGGTGGAGAGGAGGCGAACGGGAGGCTCGAAGCACGAGAAGAGACGGACCAGGAAGCCGTGGGTGTTTGGGCCAAACACCAGTGTGTCCCTGGCCTCGATCCCCAAGACGTCTGCGACCAGCCGACTTGCCGCAGGAATCACTTCTCCAAAGACACGGTCCCACTTGTCGTCGGCCAGAGAAGCTGCGTCCTCCCAGGCAGCTTGGTGGGCCTCGAAAGATACGTCGGGCCACGGGTGATGAGAGTGTGCTGCGAAATGGAGGCGATCGGGCTCGGCTGCGAAGAACCTCGAGAAGCCGTCCTTCAGGTTCATGCCTCGTATCGGAACCGCATGGCTTCGACGATGCCTTCGGGAAGGGTCGGCCGGTCACCGCGTGGTACCAGGAACGTCGAAAGGTCCATGAGGTCCCCGAACACGCGGCTCCTCTCTGCCGACTTCTCCAGGTACTTGGCCCCGGCGGAGCCACCGGTGCCCACTCGGCGGCCGATCATGCGCAGCGCCATTTGAGCATGCCGGTACCGCCATGTGGTGAAGCCCTCGTCGATGTCCATTAGCAACTCGAGCACCCCGAAGGGCTCATGCAGCGCCGGCTGGTCCCGATACAGCGTGATGAACACGGCGGCCTGGAAGGCTCGGTGGCTGAAACGCAGGCGCCCGGCGTCTCGCTCGTGCTGGTGGCGGGCGGGGTCGAAAATCGCCGAGTACTGGCTGAGGATTCGCTCGAACTCCTCGAGCTGTGCCTCGCGTTCCCCCTCGGTGAGGTTGGGATTGTTGGCGACTACCTCCCGGTCGGACTTGATCCTGGCGTGAACAGCTCCTTGGTAGGCCTCCCAGAAGTGGAAGTCCTCATGGTCGAGAAAGGGAGTGCGTTCCAGCCAGCTCTCGACCAGGTCAAAGAGGGAGGGCTCGTTCTCGAGGCTCACGACAACGTCGCGGTCCTCGCTCGTGAAGCGGTCCGTGTAATCGGCGCCGGCGAGCAGAAGGCGGTCCTCGGGTCGGATGCCCAGCTTGTTCTCGACGATACGAAACTGGGCCGACTGAAATCCGGAGGCAGGAAAGAGTTGGTCGCGGAAGTCGAGAAAGTCGAGGGGCGTCATCGTCTCCAGGACCGCGATCTGCTCGATGAGTAGCCGCTCAATCCGATGGATGCGGCGGAGCCGAGCCAGGGCGGTGCGCATGTCCGTCTCATCGACCTGGTCCTTGCCAAAAATGGCCAGCACCGAGTCGATCTCCCAGATTATCTGTTTGAACCAAAGCTCATAGGCCTGGTGGACGATGATGAAAAGCATCTCGTCGTGGACGGGCTCACCGACTTTTGCGCTCTGCAGCTCCTGGGCACCCAAAAGCTTGGACAACTGGAGGTAGTCGCCGTAGTAGAGGGGCTCGTCGCTCATCTGATCTGGACGCTAGCCCGGGGTGCTACCAGGGGCCACCGCGTCGACCGAAAACTCCCAGAGACGTCGGGAGAGTGCCCGGTCTCTTGCGGCCTGGGAGGGGATCGCCGGCGCACGTTGGGAGTAGTAGAGCCCGCTCTCGTCGGCTAGCTCCGGTTCGGTTGCACACCAGACCACTGTGTCCGCGCCTTGGTCGGGGGTGAGGGCGCGAATGAACGGCCGGACATACCATGGGATGATCTTGGTCTTCACCAACCCGGGATGAACCGCGTAGGTCCGCAGCTCGGGACTTCTTCTGGCGAGCTCGTCTATGAACAAGACGTTCGCCAGTTTCGATACGGCGTACTCGGCGAGACCGAACATAGATCGTGTCGGCCTGGTGAAGGCGTCGAAGTCGACTGAGTCGACCCGGTGGTGCATGTGGCTGGACAGCTGCACCACCCTTGTCCCTTGCCCGAGGACCGGACCGAGTTCCCTGGTTAACAGGAAGTGGCCGAGGTGGTTGACCCCGATGTGAATCTCGTAGCCATCGGGTGTCATGCCCTTGACCGGACCCACTCCTGCGTTGTTGACCAGTACGTCCAGGGTCGTTCCTCTTGTCACGATGGCGGCGGCAGCAGACCGGCATGACTCGAGGAGTGCGAGGTCCAACTGAAGGAACTCTGCCGAGCCTCCTGCGGCGTGAATGTCGGCGACAGTTCGAGACGTGCGCTGATGTGAGCGGCCCGCGGCGATGACGTGGAAGCCGTCGGCTGCGAGAGCGCGTGCGGTCGCCGCGCCGATCCCTGATGACGCCCCGGTGACCAGCGCAACCCTCATATCGATCACGGTACCGTCGCCCCGTGAGTGACTGGCCGCAGACGCTGAACGCCGACGAGTTCTTCCTCCGCGCCCGGATTGCGGAGGGACGGGGAGAGCGAGTCGCCCTCCGTCTCGACGACCGAGTCCTCACCTATTCCGAAGTCGACTTGATCGCCGGTCGCTACGCGAACGCATTGAGGGACCGAGGCGTGATGAGCGAGGATCGGGTTCTCATCGTGGCGCCCGACGGCGCTGACTATGTGGGTGCCCTGTTTGGGATCTTTCGCCTCGGAGCGGTGGTAATCATGCTCAATCCGGGCCTCACCGCTGATGCCATGGCGGCGATAGTGGCTCGGTGCCGGCCTTCTGCTGCCGTAGTCCACGATGAGCACTTGGATCACTTCGGGCGTTCTGCGGGCGAGATCTCCTTTCCCGTCCTCGAAGTCGGTGCCGAGCCGTTGCCCGGCTCGGGCCGGTGTGAGACGACAGCCACCCGTCCGGACGATCCAGCGATCTGGCTGTTCAGCGGGGGGACCACGGGCGCGCCCAAGGCAGTTGTCCAGACCCACAAAAGCCTCGTGAATACGACGAGGCTCTATGGGCAAGGGGCTCTCGGCCTGACCGAAGATGACGTCACCATCTCGGTGCCCAAGCTGTACTTCGGTTACGCCACGGGTTCCAACCTTCTCTTCCCTTTCTCGGTCGGCGCTTCGGCGGTCCTGTTCGAAGATCACCCGACTCCGGGGGCCCTCTTCGAAAGGATCGCTCGACACCGCCCGACGGTGCTCGTCAACGTGCCCTCGGCCATCAACCAGATGCTCAACGATCCTGAGGCGGAGACTCAGGACCTGAGCTGCCTCCGTTTCGCGACTTCGGCCGGCGAGGCCCTTCCAGACACGCTCTACCACCGGTGGAAGGAGACTTTCGGAGTCGAGCTGCTAGACGGCCTCGGCACTGCGGAGATGTGGCACATTTTTGTCAGCAACACGGTCGGCGACGTGAAGCCCGGGACTCTGGGCAAGGTGGTGCCCGGGTTTGAGATAAGGGCCTGCGACGACGATGGCAACGAGGTTGCTACAGGCGAGGTGGGGCGGCTCTGGGTCAAGGGCGAGTCGCTGGGACTGGGGTATTGGGAGCTGCCGGAGATGACCGCGTCGGCGTTTCGTGGAGATTGGTTCGTCGGCGGCGACCTGGTCTCGATCGACGAGGACGGCTACGTGACGCATCGTGGCCGCGCTGATGACGCCATCAAGGTCAAGGGAAAGTGGTTCCGGCCACAGGAGGTGGAGTCGACGCTCCTCGATCACGAAAGAGTGCAGGATGCCGCGGTCGTCGCGGTCGAGGACCGAGATGGGCTCGCCCGCCC
>JAWWBL010000101.1:0-6157 GCA_033720975.1 Acidimicrobiia bacterium
CCCCTCGAAACCGATCGCCTGCTGATCCGCTCCCCAGTCCTCACCGACTCCACAGCTTTGCATGCCCGGCGCAACGACCCCGAGGTGGCACGCCTGCAGGACTGGACCCTCCCATGGGGAATGGAGAGAGCCGAAGCCCTCATCGAGGAAGCGGTGGCCATGGACGGTCCAACCAACGACGAGTGGTGGATGGCGATCGTCGAGTCCAAAGGCTCCGGCGCCACCCTGGGAGACCTTGCAATCTTCCTGAGTTTCGAGGGCCAGGTTGCAGAGATCGGCTACACCTTTGCCTCCGAACACTGGGGCAAGGGCTACGCGGTCGAAGCCGTTGCGGCTCTGATCGACTGGTTGTTCAACCAGGCCGATGTGCGGCGGATCAGCGCCATGGTTCACCCCGACAACGTCGCCTCGGCACAAGTACTCGAGCGCAACGGGTTCCTGTGGGAAGGGCACACGCGGATGTCCTATTGGGTGGACGGTGAAGGAAGCGACGACTGGATCTACGGACTTCTGCCCGACGATTGGGCGGCCTGGACAAAACGACCGCGCCACAGGCCCGAAGCGATCCGACTCGTCGAGATCGACCATTCGAACGCAGAAGCCGCGTACGAGTTGGTCACGCACCGGACACAGCGGGCATTCGTAGCGCCGATGGACTGGTCATTCGCCGATGCGCTCTTTCCGGAGATCTACGACGGGGCACCGTTGGTGCCCTGGTATCGGGCTGTCGAAGCCGATGGTGAGCTCGTCGGGTTTGTGATGCTCGCCTGGGTCACCGAAACCGAACCCGAGCCCTACTTATGGCGCCTGCTCGTGGACCGCATGCACCAGCGACGAGGGATCGGCTCGCTGATCCTCGAGGAGATCGAGAATGTCTGTCGGGCGCAAGGCTGGAAGACACTGCGTACCAGTTGGGTTGAGGGGCGTGGGTCGCCGGCGCCGTTCTATTTGAAACATGGGTTTGTCCCGACAGGTGAGATCGAGGACGGCGAGACCGTAGCTGCCAAGGACCTTTGAGCCGCCCAAACTCCGCGGACGGTCCCGATCAGCGGCTTAGGCTCCGGGAATGCCCAGCCTTTGGGAGCTCGTCCAGCGGATCAGAGAGAGCCTCTTCTTCATCCCGACTTTGGTTCTCATCGGTTGTGCGACGATTGCCGGGCTCGCCCTGTTGGCCGACGACCGTGGGTCAGCACTTCTGGACAGCCTTCCCCTGCTCTCCACAACTGCCGCGGGCGGACGCGCCATCGCCGGGACCGTGGCCGGCGCGACCATCACTGTCGCCGCCATCGTCTTCTCGCTGACGGCGCTGTCAACGCAAATGGCTTCCAGCCAGTACTCGCCTCGCGCTCTCGGCAGCTTCTTGGACGACCGATTCCAACAGTTCATCATCGGTCTCGTCGTCGGGACTTTCACCTACTCGTTGCTCATCCTCGCCGGTTTGAGCGACGTGCTGTCCTCGTCGGCGGCGGCGCAGAGTCTCTCGGTCACGTTCGCCGTGCTGCTGGGTGTTGCATCGGCGGTGGGGATCATCGCCTACATCGATCACTCCCTCCACCACATGCAGATCGACTCGGTCGTACGCCGCATCGCCATGACCACGGTGGAATCGATCCGGCACCATCGCTCGCGTGACCGGGAGCACACCGAGATGTCCGACGAAGGAGCTCCCAAGGGGGATGCCGTCGTAGTCGAGGCCAGGTCCACAGGATGGGTGCAAGGCATCGACGTCTCGAAGCTGATGGAGAACATCCCTGCGGGCGCCACAGCCCGGGTCAATGTCGGGCCTGGCGAAGCCGTCAGCCGTGGGGACTCGATCATCACTATGTGGTCAGAGGAAAACCTGTCCGAGTCGACTTTCCCTCGTCTGAGAAGCGCTATTCGAATAACCCCGAAGCGGTCGATATCCGCAGACCCTGGCTTCGGTATCCGCCTCCTGGTCGACATCGCCTTGCGCGCCCTCTCTCCTGGAGTCAACGACCCCTCAACTGCTGTGGATGTGATCCATCATCTCAAGATCCCCGTGCGCGAGATCCTGCTCTCCACGGCGCCAGACCGGGTTGTCCGCGGATCCGAGGGTCGCCGGATCTTCCTGCCTGAGCTGACGTCGCGCTCCGACAACGTCCACTCCGCGTTCACCGAGATACGACTGGCAGCGCGGTCACAGCCCCCCGTCTTCGCTGCACTGATCGACGTTCTGGAGGACCTCGAACGCGAGAATCAGGATGGCGACCTTCCAGGGCGCGTGACCGCCATCTCGGAGCAGTTGGAGCTGACGCTGCAAGCCGTTCGCGACTCGGACCTGCCTGAGCCTGACCTCCGCCGATTACTCGGGTCTCGCCACGACCGGTAGGCAGGTGCCCTCTCCCCCAGATGGTGACACGCCAGGGTCGTTCTGATTGCTACCGATTCACTCCACGGCCACAGCGATGAGGCTTCCCTCCGCGGTGAGGACGAAAATCGCATTTCCCTTAACGACCGCGGGACTGCCGAACAATGACTCTCCAACGTCGAATCGCCAGATTTCTTCACGCGTCTCGGGATCCACGGCGAACAGGACACCATCCTGGGTCCCCAGGTAGATGATTCCACCTGCCATCACCGGCGAGCCGCTGATCGGGCTCTCGGCGTTGAAGACCCCCTCGAGCTGGCGGTTGGTCTTGGCTTCGATGGCGACCAGCCTCCTGTTGTCCACCAGGTAGATGACGCCGTCGTGGACGATCGGTGCGAACTGAAGACCGAACTGGAAGGTCGAGACGATCTGAGGTGACAACGCGTTGACCGGCTGGCGGCCGCAGAACCCCGCTTCGGTGAGCCAGATCTCACCGATCGAAAGCGGGATGTAAACGATGCCGCCGGAGATGATCGGAGCGCTCGCCGGTGGGAGCGTGCCGTACTGCCGGTCACAGACCAGCTCCACTTCCGGCTCGGGCGGTGTCGGGTCTTCCCCGGCGGGGTCATCGTCGCCCGGCTCCGGTTCCGGCCTGTCCGTCAGGTCACCGCCCGAGGGGTCGAGGACGCCGTCTCCCTCGTCTTCGGGGATCTCAGGGCCCGCGGGGAGTTGGAGAAGATGGAGAACTCCGTTCTGATCGACCACGTAGAGAATGTCGTCGCTGAATGCCATGGGCCGGTCGATCGGCCCCAGGGGGTCCTCCTCAGAACCTCGGTAAGTCCACAGCTCGCGTCCGTCGATGTCGAAGCTGTAGATCACTCCAGCGTCGGTGCCGACGATGATCTCGGCTCCGGAGCGGCGTTCCACGATCAGCGGAGCACCCTTGACGACTCCTACCACCGACTTCGGAGCCGGCCAGATCTCGGTGCCCGTCAGGGCGTTGCGTGCGTAGACGAGGCCGTCCTCGGTTCCGACCACGAGAAGTGGCAGTCCGGGGCCCATCGTTTGGGTGAGCACCTTGATCGCTGGTGGGGACGACGCTTGGCCGGCCAGGGAAACATTTGCCCGTTCGCCCATGTTTGCCTCTTCGCTGCCCATGTTGACCAGGATCAGCTCCGAGTTGGGGATGTTGGTGGTGACGATCAGCTGGCGCCCATAGGCCACCGGATCGGTGAGGAACGAGCCACCAGGAGTCACGTCGAAGTAGCGGCCCAGAGGAGTCCGAAAATCGCCGAACTCGAACACTCCGGTCCGGGCCTCTCCTCCCCTGAACTCGATTGTTCCGAACACACCATTCTCGGGTATGGGGACAACCGTGTCCTCCATCCGAGGCATCGTGGTGGTCGTGGGCTCGGGATCCGAAACCTCCTGAGTTGGATTCAGAAACGTGAAGAGGGCAAAAGCCAGGCCAACGGATAGGGCCGCGACTCCTGCTGCAACACCGACCAGGGCGCCCGTCCCCAGCCTGCGGCGGGGTCGCCGGCGTACCAGGCCCTTTGCCTGTCGCTGAGCCGGGCTGAGGATCACATCGGTCCCGGCCAAACCTGCCGCCTCCAGCGCCTCGTCGATGTGCGCGGTGAGCTCCTCGCTGTCGACTTCGACGTTCGTGTCCACTTCATAAGCGTGACCAACAGAGTCGAGCGATCTCCACTCCTCCATCCAGTCAGCGGGAACGTGCTGCTCTACCTGACGCAGGGCGCGAGCGACGGGAACCGCAACGTCGTCATCCCATACCCCTGCCGACTCAACGGCCCGGGCGGCCAACATCGGGCTGCCGATCTGCAGCGCCAGGGCGGCTGCTTCGACACCCAGATCCGGATCCTTCTCCCGATGAGAGCGGATGCACATGAGATGTGCTGCTGAGTCGAACCAGCGAGCCTGAAGCAGGGCGTCGGTGAGGTCCTCAGCCTCCTTCTGCGGCCAGGGCTCTGAGTCCGGGGTGAGAGAGACTCTGACCTCCTGAGCGTGCAGGCGCCATCTCCACCCGTCGATGCCCGCCGGGGTGGATGCCTCGGCTGCATCCAGGGCCTCGCGGGCTTTGTCGACCTCACCGGTGCCTGCGTAGGCGCGGGCCAGCCCGACCAACGCCACGTTCTCCCATTGTGGGAGTGATCGCCGGATGATCTCGAGGACGGAGTGAGCCTCAGAGATGGCTTGCTCATAGCGAGCGAAGTTGAGTGCCCCCTCCAGGCGCGCTAGTCCGGCGATGAAGGCGGGCACGTCGGCTCCGGTCTCTTGGGCTATCGCCTCAGCCCGCTCCACTGCCTCGAGAGCCTCCGCCGCCCTACCGGTTCCAAAGAGGGCGCGAGCCCAGTAGGCCTCGCGAGCCCCGAGGATGACACGATCCCCGTCCTTGGCGTGGTCTCGCAGAGTCGAAAACTCGGCTTCCGCGTTCCGGAACTCCCCGCGATCGAACATGACCCAGGCGGCATGCCAATGTGCGTTGTCCTTTTGGGCGGCGGTTCCGTTGGCATCGACCAGGGCCCGACCAACCTCCATCGCTCTGTCCGCTTCAAGCGGAAATCCAAGCCGCGCCAGCTCCCTGGCCTGAAGGGTGAGAAGCGATCCCTGCTTGGCCGGCTCCCCAACATGAACGGCTTGCCATGCACCGATGGCGGCAAGGGCCTCGGATCGTTGCGGATGCTGGAGGTTGCTGGCGACCTCGGCCGCGAACTGCAAGGCATCGACGAGTGGAGACCCTTCGAGGTTGCGAATGGCCACCTCGAGATCGGCCGATGCCGCAAGTGTCTCGCCGGCAGCGCTTCGGTGAGCAGCTCGAGACAGATGGAGCTGGCCCTCGGTCACCTTGGAGTAGAAATTGCCGTGCTCCCCGGCTGCCAGAGCTGCATCGACCGCTACAGCGGTGGCTTCTCCAAGAGCTACCGGGACGAGGTGGTCGGCCGCTTTCTGGTATTGCCCGGCAGCCAGATACGCCAAGCCGATCTCAGTCGGATCCCCACCGAGAGCAGCCAACGCCTCCGCCCACTTGCCCGCCAGATAAGAGGTTCTGCTTGCAGACTTGGGCTCGGGGGTGTTCTCTGACTTTGCGATGCCCTCAGCGGTGTCCAGCACATGGCCGGCGTCGACGAGCTGTTCCACCGCTGTGAGGACCTCGTCGGCTTCGATCTTCAACGCCTCGACCGCCTCGTCCACGCGAATCGGTCGACCCGCGACCGCGAGCAGGGTGATCAGATCCTCGGTGTGTGCCATCTATGTCCCGTCTTCTGGAAGGTCCCTCAGCCGAGGCGAGGATAACCGTGCAATCGCGGCTGAGTTAGCCGAGTCAGATCTCCCAATAACGCTTTCAACGAGGTTTCGGAGTCGATGTGTCTGGGGCGTCGGTCGGTGACCTAGATGACCACAACGGTTTTCCCGGTGGCATGAAACTCGCCCTGCCGTTGCAGGGCGGCGGGGACTTCCGGGAGCGTTACGCGGTCGGAGATGACACTGCGCACCTCACCGGAAGCGAGAAGCCGGCCAAGTTCCTCGAGGTCTTCAGGGCGCACCCGCGCCAGGAACATCCCACCGAACCGCTGTGAGGTCAACTTGAAGTAAGCCACGGTCCTCATCAGTCTCGGTAGCGGTCCCACCAGTCGGCCCTTGGGACCACCGAACACGACGTACCTGCCCTCCGGTTTCATGAGCTTGCGCAGTTTCCGAAGTGGCGTCGTTCCCGGACCGTCGAAGACCAGGTCGTAATTCTCATCCAGCCTGGTGAAGTCCTCCCTGGTGTAATCGATGACGACGTCGGCGCCGATCGACCTCGCA
>JAWWBL010000102.1:0-6136 GCA_033720975.1 Acidimicrobiia bacterium
GACCGCTCGCCAAAACGACGGGAGAGCTCGGCGTGTCCCATGACCGCGAGCACGCGCGACACCTGCCAGTCGGCGATAGCCCAGTTGCGAGGCTCCCCAACCGTTGACCAGTGCCACTTCTGGGCTAGGGCTGCCGCCAGCATCTCCTCTTCCTGTTCGCGGCTCAGCTGGTTTGCGTCGAGGTACTCCCAGGCAGAGTTGAACGCGATTGGCGCGAACGTCCGATGCCACCGGGCCAGATCTTCCTCGCTCGGATTTGCTACAGGCTCGGTCATCTGGTCGCCTCCGTCGGGGTCGGGAACCATCTCAGTTCTTCGGCTGCCTCCGAGAGTAAGGGGTCGCCGTCGCCGAGAGAGGGAGTTTCGTCAAAGATCGTTTTCGCCTCCTCCAGGTACTTCTCGAGCACCCACTCGGGCTCGGTCACTGGTGCCCCGGGCGGGCCGAACGGGTCGAACTCTCGCAAGCTCATAGGCGGTTTGGGCAGACCGTCGCGGTGTCTCCATATCCCGGTAGCCGCTTCAAACGTATATAGAGGAAGGAGTTTCCAGCCCTCGTTGGCGATCATGTGCACCGCTTCGAGCAGGTACTGGAATTCGCGCTCGGAGATGAAGTAATTGAAATTCAACCTGACCCAGCCCGGCTTTATCACCTCACATCCACTCGTGATGAGTTCCTCCAGCCTGGCGCTGGTCTCGACATCGATGCCAAGGAGCCGGTGGCCGTAGGGGCCCGCGCAGGAGCAACCGCCCCGGGCCTGTATCCCAAAGATGTCGTTGAGAAGCGCTACCACGTAGTTGTGGTGTAGCACCCTGTCCTCGGCCCTGACCACGAAGCTGACGATGGATAGCCGCTCGGCGTCGTGGTTGCCAAGGACGTCGATGTTGGGGTTGGTTTCCCAGGACTGGATCGCCCTCTCGATGAAGTCATGTTCCAGATTCCTGATCACGCTCGCGCCCACCTCCTCCTTGAGTTTGAACGCGAGGCCGGCGCGGATCGCTCCGATGATCGCGGGCGTGCCCCCCTCCTCCCGATGCTCAGGGTCGGCGATGTAGAGGTGGTGGTCCTTTGTCACGTACTGCACGGTGCCGCCCCCCGGCACGGCGGGGACGGCGTTGGTGAGCAGGTCCTTTCGGACCACCAGGACCCCGGGTGTCCCGGGGCCTCCGATCAACTTGTGGGGTGAGATGAATATCGCATCCTTGTAGTCGAGGCTTTCCTTCGCGGAGCCCATGCGGATTGAGACATAGGGGGCGGCGGCGGCGAAGTCATAGAAGCTGAGAGCTCCGTGTTGGTGGAGGAGCGTCGATATGGCCGTGGTGTCAGAGATGATCCCTGTCACGTTCGAGGCTGCCGAGAATGAGCCGATCTTCAGGGGCCGGTAGGCGTACTCGATGAGCTTCGTCTCCAGATCGCTCAGGCTGATCTGCCCGTCCTCGTCCTCATCGATCTCGACGACATCCGCGATGGACTCTCTCCAGGGGAGCTCGTTGGAGTGATGCTCGTATGGGCCTACAAAAACCACCGGCCGCCGCTCGGACGGTATCGCGCCACTGAGCCCGAAGGAATCGATGAGGTTGGCGGGCAGACGTATGCCGAGGATTCCGATGAGACGATCAACGGCACCGGTCGCACCGCTGCCGGCGAATATGACCGCGTGCTCCTCTTCGCTCGCGCCGACGCTCTCCCTGATGATCGACCGTGCTTCTTCGCGAAAGCGTGTGGTCTGCAGGCCCGTACCCGACGTCTCGGTGTGGGTGTTGGCGTAGAGCGGGAGAACTTGCTCCCGTATGTAGTCCTCGATGAACGTCAGCGATCTGCCCGACGCGGTGTAGTCGGCATAGGTAACGCGCCGCACGCCGAAAGGTGTCTCCACGGCGGTGTCTTTACCGATGACCGACTCGCGTACCTTCGAGACCAAGTTCACACCCAGCGACTCCTTCCGATTCCTAAGGTCTGAGAGACCGAAAATGAGATCCACAAGGTTAGGTACGCGTGTCTGACGAGGCCGTCGTGAAGCTGGGCGGTGAAGAGGTACGCGTGTCGAGCCCGGATCGAGTCGTGTTCCCCGAACAGCAGTGGACCAAGCTCGACGTGGTCAACCATTTCGTGACCGTTGCGCCCGGAGCGTTACGGGGCATCCGTGACCGACCGACGATGCTCAAGCGCTACATGCAGGATGTGACCGTCGATCCGATCTATCACAAGCGCGCCTCCAAGAACTCACCATTCGACACCGTGCAGATCCGCTTCCCGTCGCAGAGGCCTGGGAGGATGAACGTCCCAAGAACCGAGGCCGATGTGGCTCGATTGGCTCAACTGGGCTGTCTCGACTTTCACCCGTGGCCGGTGCGTGCCGACGATCCCGAACACCCTGATGAGCTTCGTTTTGACTTCGACCCGACGCCGGGGATCACGTTCTCCCAGGTCAAACAGGCAGTCGCCGGCGCAAGGAATCTGCTGGATGAGCTCGAATTGACCGGCTGGCCCAAGACGACGGGAAGCCGAGGGATCCATGTGTATGTGAGGATCGAGCCGATCTGGAACTTCTTCCAAACCCGCCGCGCCGTCCTCGCCTTTGCCCGGGAGCTGGAACGGCGCATGGACGGGCTGGTGACAACGAAATGGTGGAAGGAAGAGCGCACTGGCGTGTTCGTCGACTACAACCAGAACGCCAGGGACAAGACCGTCTCATCGGCCTACGGAGTTCGCCCCACCGGATTCGTTTCCGCGCCGATCACCTGGGACGAGCTCCCCGACGTCGAAATCTCCGACTTCCCCATGGACAAGTTCGATGAGCGATGGGATGCCGTTGGTGACCTGACTGAGGGAATAGATGAGGCTGTGGGCCGGATCGACACGCTACTCGAGTGGGTATTGCGCGACGAGGAAGATGGGATCGGCGATGCGCCATGGCCTCCCCACTACCCAAAGATGCCTGGGGAGCCGCCCAGGGTTCAACCGTCGAAGCAGCGGCGCGCTGACGACGAGTACTAGCCGCGGTGGCGCCGGATGGGAGTGAGGGGCCACCTTCAACCGGATGCTCATGAGCCCGGCAAGGTGTCGGCGCAGCGAGGCGTCCCCACACCTTGGAAGATGCTTTCGATGTGGAGATGGTCGAAGTGGTCGGGTTGTCGCCAGATGATGATTCCAAGTCGGAGTCGCTCCCGGTTCGCCACTAGGTACTCATAAACGGCATCGCCGGTTTGAAGGTCGGGTACTGCCGCGTCCCATGCGTTTCCATAGGCATGCTGACTCCAGAGCGAAGCATCCCCAAGCGCGCCGATTTGCTGTCTGCATGCGACCGAGCCCCCGTCTCGCACCTGGGGGAATACTCGCAGCACCTCATGACGCACCTGCACCACAGCGGAATTCTCCAAGTCATGGAACTCGGATTGGCAAGCCGTTACGAGGGCGAGCAGCAAGAGAACGCCGGCCCGATGCTGCATCTCGAAACACTAGGTGCATCGAGGAGGCGACGCTGTCGAAGCCCGGTCAATCGATCCCTCTCGTGCCGTGAAGGCGCTTACTCTCCTCGCGGGCCAGATCTCCTCCCGCTGCAGTCTGGAGGGCACCTAGAGGGCGTCTCGGCGTCTGAGTGCCCACAGAAGAGTCAGAATGCCGGCTACCAGAACCGCACCGAGCTTCACCAGTCCGCCGCCCGCCGTCACCGGCACAGGTCCGAGCAGCTCCACGGCGTCTGAGCCCAAGGTCCCGGCGAGGTCCGCGTAGACCGATGCTGCGATTCGCCAGATGGACAAGTGCGCCACGGCCTCGATTGCGGATCCGAGGATCATCTCGACCACGATTACGTAGCCCAACCCGAGAAGCGTTGCCCTCGTCGCTGTGTAACCCAACGGAACGAACAGCGCCGAGTAGCCCACGGCAGCTCCCATGAAGAGTGTCATGCCGGTCACGGCAATCGCGGGATCAGCTCCGACCGCAGCCACCGCCAGGAGGGTGCCCAGCCAGCCGCCGAACCCGATGGTGATGGCAGCCCCCATGGCTGCGAGCATCGCCGCAAGCGCGATCCACATCCTGGGGATGGGTCTCATGTAAAGGTAAGGCAATGTCCCTCCGTCGCGCTCCTCGCGGAGCGTGGCGACTGTGATGATCAGCGCCGCAATCGCGTATGAGAAGCCCGACGTGGTCACGACGTCTGCGTAGTTGGCCGCATGGAGGCTCGGCGGAATGTCAAAAGCGGTGAGCCAGTAGACCATGCCTGGTATCGCGGCGAGTGCCAGCAGCGCGATCAGCCGACCACGCCGCATCATCCGCCTATAGAGGTGTATTGCCAGGGTCATCAGCGCTGTTCAACGAGGTAACGGAACACCGACTCCAAAGACTCGTCTGATGGCTCGACGTGTGAGATCGAGATGTGACGCGAAACCGCGATCCGAGGCAGTGTCCGGGCGAGCTGCCCGGCGTCAGAGGCTTCGACAACCAGCGAATCACCGGCGACATGTACCCCGATCACCCCGTCCGTCCCGATGAGGTCTGCCGCCAGAACCCGCGGGTGGGAGCTTCGGATCGAGATGTGACGTGGTCGATCCGTCATTGCCGCCCGGATTTCGGCGACGCTACCCACGGCGGCGAGCCGTCCGTCGACCATTGCGACTACGCGGCTGGCCATCCTCTCCACCTCGGCGAGGACATGAGATGACACGATCACGGTTCGCCCGGAGTTCCCTAGACGTTGGAACAGTCTGATCAGCTCCGATCGCTGGACCGGGTCGGCCCCGTTGAGGGGTTCGTCGAGCAGGAGCACATCCGGATCGGCGACGAGAGCCGCTGCGACCTTGGCTCGCTGACGCATGCCTTTGCTGTACGCGCCCAGGCGTCTATCCGCTTCTTCGGTCAGTCCGACGGCCTCGAGGGCGCGCTTTGCCGCGCCTGGCGGATCGTCAATCCGGGCGAGTCTTGCGGCAAGGAGCAGGAACTGGTGCCCGGTCTGTCTTTCGTAGATAGCCTCGTCCTCGGGAACCAGGGACATATGGCGGTAAACGGACGGGTCGCTACGAGGGTCGGCGCCCAAGACCGAGACTCGTCCTTGAGACGGCCTCTGCAGCCCTGCGATCACCCGTAGAAGGGTGGTCTTGCCTGCTCCGTTAGGTCCCAACAGCCCGGTGACGCCGGGGAGAAACCCGACGGAGAGTTGGCTCACAGCCACCTTCAGGCCAAACCACTTCGACATCTCGGTGACCACGACGGTCGCGCTCATGCCAGCCTCCGGTATCTGGCTCGCACGAGAACCGCTGCCGATACGACGGTGATGACGATGATCAACGCCGAGACCCAGGGTTCGAAGCCCGCCACCTCGGCTGGGTAGCGGACTGTGTCATTGAAAAGGAAGTCCCGGATGATCCGGGGATGCTGATCCGGGTCGGTCAGCGCAAACCACTTAGCTCCGGAGAAAGTCGCCTCCGAGACGCGGCCAGCTACGGGAGTTCCCGCCACCACCACACCGAAGAAGGCCGCCGCAGCGAAACCTGTTCGGTTGATGAAAGCCGAAAGAGCAAATACCAGGGCTCCGTGCATCGCGACGAATCCGAGCGTGGTCACCGGCACCTTCCAAAGGACTTCCGACGTCTGGGCCATGTACCCGGCGAAGCCTCTGTCGGACAGCAGAGCCAGTCCAAGATGAAGCAGGATCTGTGGGACCAGGTAGATGCCTCCGACGAGGGTTGCGAAGGCGGCCCACTTGGCTGCGATATAGCCGTTGATCGTCAATGGCCTGGAGAAGTAGACGGAGAGAACGCCTTCGGTCCGGTCGGGGATGAGCAGGACCGGGCCTGCGAACGCGATGAACAGCAGCGAGATCCGCGAGTAGAAGTCGAACAGCTCTCCATATGCGGGGAGTAGGTCGACGACCGCTCCGCCCACGAACTCCCGCCCGGCCCAATGGACGCCGATGAACCCTGCCGCCGCCACCACGGCAATTGCGATCAAGATCCAAGGAAAGACCTTGTATCGAGCCTTGCGCCCGAGGCCCAATACCCTCCTCAACCCGTCTTTGTAGACGGCGCGGCGAGCTCCGGCCGCTCCCGTTCTCGGGCCGTCATAGGGGCGGTAGCCTCGGTCGTAGATCACCTGGTCAGCCAGAACCGCCCCCCTTGCCGAGGTATAGATCTTCGAGCGA
>JAWWBL010000103.1:0-6110 GCA_033720975.1 Acidimicrobiia bacterium
GCGGTGTGGTCGTGGAACTCGGCAATTGCCTCCGTGTGCGGCGACACGGTGGTTTGGAAGCCTTCGGAGAGAACACCTCTAACGGCCATTGCGGTCACCAACATCGCCCAGGAAGTCATGGCTGGATCGGGTTTCGAGGGCGTGTTCAACCTTGCAGTGGGCGATGGGAAGACAATCGGAGATGCGATGAGCCGCGACCGTAGGCTCCCACTGATATCGGCCACTGGCTCATGCAACATGGGTCGGATCGTGGGCCCAACAGTGGCCCAGAGAATGGGCCGATCGATCCTCGAGTTGGGTGGCAACAACGCGATCATCGTGATGGATGACGCCGACCTCGATCTCGCTGTCCGGGCGGCTCTCTTTTCAGCAGTTGGTACGGCGGGCCAGAGGTGCACGTCGCTCCGCAGGCTGCTTGTGCACCGAGCGATCTCGGACAAGATGCTCAGTCGTCTCAGCGAGGCCTACTCCCAGATCACGATCGGAGACCCGCTGGAGGAGGGGACCCTGATGGGCCCAGTGGTGTCGAAGGGAGCGATCGACCAGCTTGAGCGGGCCGTTGAAATCGCGCGCGAGCAGGGCGGGCAGGTGATAACCGGGGGCAATCGCATCGACCGCAGGGGCTACTTCGTCGAGCCAACCATTGTCAAAGTGCCCAGAGAAGCGTCGATCACCCAAGACGAGACATTCGCACCCGTGCTTTGGGTGATCGAGTTCGACACTCTCGATGAGGCAATAGAGATTCATAACGGCGTCACCCAGGGTCTCTCGTCGGCGATCTTCACCGAGTCACTGAAGAACGCCGAGCGTTTCCTCTCCCACACCGGATCTGACTGCGGGATCGCCAACGTCAACATCGGGACCTCAGGTGCCGAGATCGGCGGCGCATTTGGTGGAGAGAAGGAGACGGGTGGCGGCCGTGAAGCAGGTTCGGACGCCTGGAAGGCATACATGCGGCGCCAGACGACCACGATCAACTGGGGGGACGATCTCCCCCTCGCCCAAGGCATCGAATTCGGTTGATGACGCCACACCCGACAGCCGGGAGAAATCGCCGTTGAAGGCGGTCGACTGGGACGAGAAATATCGATCCTCGGCCGGTTCATTGTGGTCTTTCACCCCGAACCTGTTCGTTGAAGATCGCCTTGCGTCGCGTCTCCCCGGGGCGGCAGTCGATCTCGCTTGCGGAGAGGGTCGCAACGCGGTCTGGCTAGCGGAGCAAGGCTGGTCTGTGACAGCGGTCGACTTCTCGCCGGTAGCGGTCGAAAGAGGCCGTCAGCGCTCAGAGGATGTCGAATTCGTAGTTGCCGACATCCTCGCCTGGGAGCCGGAGGGTCCTGTCGACCTCGTTCTCGTGGCCTACCTCCACATTGTGGAGGACGAGTTCCGCTCTCTGCTCACGAGAGCCAATCGGTGGTTGTCGGAAGACGGCGAGGTGTTTCTGATCGGGCACGATCGATCGAACATCGAGGACGGTTACGGAGGCCCTCAGGTCCCGGAGATACTTTGGAATGTCGAGACCATCGTGGGGTGGCTCGACGGCATGGAGATCGTTGAGGCTCAGGTCGTGCGTCGTCCAGTTGAGGAGGACGGTGAGACGCACATCGCCCGGGACGCTCTGATCAGGGCCCGGGCTCGCCTGGATCAAAGGGAACCTTCCTGAACTCGACACACGGCTCAGTCTCGGCCAGCCCGCAGATCCGGTAGGTGCCGTCCGGCGCCCCACGTGGGAGCCTGATGAGATAGGTCTGAATTGGCGCATCCTGACACTCGGGCATGGGAGCCTCGCCCATCCAGTTCGCCTGCTGGGTGTCGGCGATTGTCTGTGTGATGCCGACTGTTTCCCATCCAATCAGTCCCCAGCGCTCGAGCCGAAGACATGCTCCACCATGACGCTGGACTACAGAGGAGACCTCCTCATCGGGGCTTGGTCCGGTTGTGGCCAATACCGCGAGGGCCGCGCCCGCCAAGACCAGCACGCCGACCAACGCGGTCCGAGCTCGTCCCATTCAGAGCCGTTGGAGAGCGTCGTCCAGTGCCTGTATCAGGTCCTCGAAGTCCTCCAAGCCGACCGACAGCCGAACGAGCCCGTCAGTGATTCCAGCGGAGATGCGTTCTTCGACAGGCATTGACGCGTGGGTCATCGTCGCCGGGTGAGTGATCAGGGATTCGACCGAGCCGAGGTTCTCGGCGAGCGACCAGAGTTCGATCTGATCCATCAGCCGCTTTCCGACTTCGAGGCCACCGTGGACTTCGAAGCACACCATTGACCCGAAGCCGGACGCTTGCTGTGCGGAGAGATCGTGCTGAGGATGTTCGAGAAGTCCTGGATAGATGACGTAATCGACCTTGTCGTGCCCTTCGAGGAATCGGGCGATGGCCATGGCGTTCGCGGATTGACGGTCCATCCGCTCGCTGAGGGTCTTGATCCCTTGAAGAGTGAGCCAAGCGACCATCGGGGACATGACCAGGCCCGAGGCAAGTCTGGCGAAGGCGATCCTCTCGTTGAGATCCGCGGAGTCGACGACGACGGCCCCACCCAGCGTTGCGTTGTGACCGTCGAGGAACTTGGTGGTCGAATGGATGACCACGTCGGCTCCCAGTTCGAGGGGGCGCTGGAAATAGGGCGTGAGAAAAGTGTTGTCGGTCACGTGAAGCGCGCGGGCCTGTTTGGTGAGCTCGGAAACTGCTGCCAGGTCAGTCACCTTGAGCGTCGGGTTGGCCGGCGACTCGGTGAACACAATCCTCGTGTTCTCCTTGATTGCACTCGCCACGGCCTCGAGGTCGGCGGCGTCGACGAAGTCGACTTCGACACCGAACTTCGCCAGGAACTGGTCGGCAAAACGGTAGGTGCCTCCGTATACGACATCGGCAATCACCACATGATCACCGCTTTCGAGAAGCGCCAGGAAGACGGCCACTGTCGCCGCCATGCCGGCGTTGTAGGCAGTCGCATGGGCCCCCCCTTCTAGGGAGGCGATCTTCGCCTCGAGCGCCGTGACGGTGGGGTTTCCTCCCCGCGCGTATGAGTAGCCCTTCGCCATATAGGCGTCGACGGACTCCTGAACGAATGTCGTCGACTGGTGGATCGGGGTGAGGATCGCCCCGGTCTCCGGATCGGGACTCACCCCTGCGTGCACCTGATCAGTCCGAAAACCCATGGGGGGATTTAAGCGGGTGTGACTCGGTTCCGAGCACGCTCGCCGAGAGCCGATTGGCACTCAGCCCCAGCGGTAGCCGACCGAGCGCACCGTCGTGATCCATGAGGCGCGCTCTTCCCCCAGTTTGGCGCGAAGCCGCCGCACGTGGACGTCGACCGTCCGCGCCCCTCCGTAGTACTCGTATCCCCACACCTTCGAAAGGAGCTGTTCTCTCGACCAGACCCGAACCGGGTTCTCCATCAGGAAGCGCAACAACTCGTACTCCATGAACGTGAGGTCCATGGGCTCACCTGCCAGATGAGCCTGGTAGTTCAATGTGTTCAGCTCGAGGTCTTTGAAAAGAAGCACCTCCTCGGTCTCGGCTGACCGGCCCAGCCGGATGACCCGAAGCCGCAACTCGATGGGGTCGACCGGTCTCACCAGGAAGTCGGCTATCGCGTCGCTGCTCTCGATCAACGCCAACTGGTCCGACGACACGATGAGGAGGACGGGCAGTCCCACGATCTCGGCGAGTCTCCCCAATTCGCGTAGTTGGCGCATTGGCTGAGAGCCCAACTCTGCAACCAGGAGGTCCGCCTCACCGATCCACGGCTCCTCAGGATCGAGGAATCTGGCCTCCAGGGGGGTGGCTCCGGCCAGCGTCACGCCGTCCTGGAGGCTCTCGAAGTGATCCTCGGAGAAGATCGCGACGATCACAGTATCGGGAGGTAGGTCTCCATCTCGAACTCGGAGACATGGTGCTGGTACCGGGACCACTCGTCCCGTTTGTTCCTGAGAAACCAATCGAATACGTGCTCACCCAGGGCCTCGGCGACGAGATCGGAAGCCTCCATCAAATCGAGGGCTTCGGCGAGGGTCTCCGGAAGCCGTTTTGCTCCGGCGGCGGCACGTTCGGCTTCCGTGAGACGCTTCACATCTGTGGCGACCTCAGGCGGAAGCTCGTAACCCTCGCGAATCCCAGCCAGACCCGCGGCGAGCAGAACCGACAGTGCCAGGTATGGGTTGCAGGCGGCGTCGGGTGCCCGATATTCGACACGGACCGACGACGGCTTGCCCTTCTTGACCGACGGAACCCGGACCAAGGCTGACTGGTTGTTGCGGGCCCATGAGATGTAGATCGGTGCGTCGAAGCCGGCCACCAAGCGCTTGTACGAGTTGACCCACTGGTTGGTCACTGCCGTTATCTCCGAGGCGTGCTTGAGCAAGCCGGCGATGAAGGCCTGGCCGACCTTGCTCAGCCCACCTTGGGTCCCCGGCTCGTGGAAGGCGTTTACGTCGCCCTCGAAGAGGGACAGGTGGAGGTGCATCCCAGACCCGTCGTGCTCCTCGAGCGGTTTGGGCATGAACGTGGCGTAGATGCCGTGTTGAAGTGCCACTTCTTTGACGGTGAGGCGCGAGGTCATGATGTTGTCGGCCATCGTGAGCGCGTCGGTGTACCGGGCGATGATCTCGTGCTGACTTGGAGCCACTTCGTGATGGGAGTGCTCGATTGGGATCCCGAGTTGCTCGAGGGCGTTGATCGTCTTACGCCGGTACTCCTGGGCAACGTCGAGTGGGGTCAGGTCGAAGTAACCACCCCGATCCAATACCTTGGGGGTAGTGCCCGAATCCTCGAAGTAGAAGAACTCCAGCTCGGGAGCCGCGTAGAAGGTGTATCCCATCTCGGATGCCCGCTCCAGGTTTCTCTTGAGGACAATGCGAGGATCGCCCGAGAACGGTTCTCCGTCGGGTGTGTATATGTCGCAGAACATCCGCGCCACCTGCTGTTCCGATCGCCATGGGAGCACCGCGAATGTCGAAGGGTCGGGCTTCGCCAACATGTCGGCTTCTTGGATGCGGGCGTACCCGTCGATCGACGACCCGTCGAAGGTCATTCCCTCGTCGAAGGCGACCTCCAACTCGGCAGGGCTGATCGAAACCGACTTGAGGAAACCTTGTACGTCGGTGAACCAGAGTCGAACGAACCGGATCCCTCGCTCCTCGACCGTTCTAAGCACGTATTCGGACTGTTTGCTCATCGAGCCGCCATTCTCAACGCGGTTTGTTAGGTGTGTGTGACGTCAAACTCTAGGTTGGAGTGAGGCTGTCAGGCGGGTCGACGACGGGTCGCTAGCCACTTTCGACGAAGCGATCTGCGCTCGTCCTCGGTGGTCCCTCCCCATATTCCGGAGCGCTGGTTTGTCTCCATGGCGTACTCGATGCACTCCTCGCTGACAGGACACACGGAGCAGATTGCCTTGGCCTTCTCGACCTGGCGCGCCGATGCCTCTTTGGAGGGGAAGAAGAGTGAGTTCGGATATCCGGCGCAGGCGGCCTCGTCCTTCCAATCCCGGGCCAGGTCTGGCTCTGCGGTGGCGTGGCCGTAGGTCACACCCCGAGTCTCGCGGTGTGACCTGGCTAGTCAAAAACGGATCAGTCCTCGAGGCCGGGCAGGCCTTCGTTGGGATTCTCTTTCTCTGGTTCTACCTCGCCTACCGTGTCAGGCGTCGCTTCCGGGTTGCCATCAGGGGGCAGAGGAGGTAGCTCCTGGGAGCGTTCTTCGAGGAAGGCCTCGATGATCTGGTCGCTCTCTGGATCCTCCTCGAGATCGGCATCGCTCAGATCGGGTGATATGTATCCGGCAGTCAAGGCTCCACCTGCTATATCGGTAGCAATACTCCGGTCGGCACCCTCGTCGTTGGGCCCATCGCCAGGCGGTTCACCCCCTCCGTTCGCGGAAGGGGGGTCTGCGGGGGGCCGCGAGCCCACGAACGCCCTGATCAGCATGATGAGTGCCAGCAGTGCGATCGCCGCCGCAACCTTGGACAGAAGCGACTCGAGGGGCTCCGAAAGGATGTTCACGAAGCCAAAGCCGTTGCAGACGGAGGCGAATCCGCCCACCTTGTAGATGCCGCGCAACTGGCTTACCGGGATGCCTCGTGACTCGCCGTACTCCTCGACGTTGGCGAC
>JAWWBL010000104.1:0-5912 GCA_033720975.1 Acidimicrobiia bacterium
ACCGTCGGGAAGCCAGCACAAGCCGGCGCGGTCATCGGGTCTGGCTGCCGGTATCACCTCGTCGGCGATCATGTCGCGATACGACTGCAGCGCAGGCCTGACGCTGTCGCGGACGAGTGTCAACAAGCGATCCCTCCACTCGGCGGTGTCGACCCCGCCAGGATTCATCGCCGTCATGAAGGGATCTTCCTCATCGGGAGCGGCGAGCATCCCGTCCAGTTGCTCAACGGTTTTCTCTGCGGTCGACCTCATGGGTGTCCGGCCCTTGGCGACACCCTCCGCCAAGCGCTGATTCATCTCATTGGTGAGGTCAGGAAGCTTGGAGAAGCGCTCGATGAAGTCGTCGCCATGCTGGGCCGTTTCGATCGGTAATTGAGGTATGGCCACGGCGAGCAGCGCTTGGATACCGGAGGTGTGGTCGACAGCCATCTCGGCGAGGCGAAGCTCGGCCGTTTCAGCACCGTTCTCAGCCTCGAATATGAGCAGATCGCGGGTGATCTGATCGGACTCATCGAGGCCAACTGGGTCTACTGACGACGCTCGGTACGCAAAGTCGCGCAACTCCGAGATCTTGCGGTCCTCCGACTGACGCGACACTTCACCGATGTCTTTGTCGTAGTCGTGGAAACCGCGCATCGTCGCAACGATGGGCTGAGTCCGCAGCGTCCACTCGTGGTACTCCTCGGCTATGCGCGCCAGTTCTTGGTTGCTCATCTGGGGGAGGGTAGATCCAACCAACAAGGCAACCTCTGTGAGGCTCAGGGATTCGGGCGATCGTTATTGTCGGATCCACATGTCATCCCTACCCGAAGGTGTAGTCACCTTCCTGCTCACGGACATCGAGGGCAGCACCAAGCTCTGGGAAGAAGCGCCCGGCGTGATGATGGAGGCAATCGCCGAACACGACGCGGCGATCGACAGGGCCATCGAGGATTTCGGCGGAACATCTGTCAAGCCCCGCGGAGAGGGAGACAGCCGGTTCATAGTGTTCCCGTCCGCACCCGACGCCGTGGCGGCAGCAGTCCGCATGCAGGCCAACCTCGCAGATATCGACTGGGACACGCCTCGTCCCATAAGGGTCCGGGCCTCGATCCACACCGGGGCCGCAGAGCTGCAACTCGGCGACTACTACGGGTCGACGGTCAACAGAGCTGCTCGTCTTCGCAGCATCGCCCATGGAGGCCAAACGGTCATGTCGTCCAGCACTTGGGAACTGGTGAGAGATCGAATTCCCGACGGGGTTGCCATCGAGGACATGGGCGAGCACTCGCTGAAGGACCTGACCCGGCCAGAACACGTCTACCAGGTCTATCCGCAAGGGGTGGAGCCGGTGTTCCCACCTTTGACCTCCCTCGGCTCAATACCCAACAACCTCCCACGTCAGCTCACCGAGCTGGTTGGGAGACAGGCCGAGCTGCAGGAGGCGCTCCGGTTGCTGAAAGAGACCAGGCTTCTGACGATTCTCGCCCCCGGAGGCACGGGTAAGACGCGACTCGCCATCCAGGTGGCGGCCGACTCCACTGCCGACTATCCGAACGGTGTCTTTTTCGTCAGCCTGGCGGATATCAGTGACCCAACCGCGGTGGCCCAGGCCATCGCCGACAGCATCGGGCTGGCGTTGTCGACCGACGAGGACGACATGAACCAGCTCCTCACATACCTCGCCAGCAAAAGCCTGCTCCTTCTTCTCGACAACTTCGAGCATCTCCTCGAAGGCGCCGGCGCCGTGAGTCAGATTCTCGCCGGGGCCCCAAACGTGACCGTGCTGGCGACATCTAGATCGAAGCTCAATGTGGGTGGAGAGACCACCCTCACGATTGGTGGCCTGGCCACCACTTGGGAGTCTCCGGAAGATGCCTTGGCCACCGACGGGGTTCGACTGTTCATGGATGCAGCCCGAAGGACGGCACCTGACCTCACATTGGAGATGGAGGATCTTGATGCCCTGGAGCGGATACTGACCCTGACCGGCGGGATGCCACTCGCCATCTTGCTGGCGGCGGCCTGGGTGGACATGCTGCCCATATCCGAGATCGCTGACGAAGTCCAGAAGAGCCTCGACTTCTTGGAAACCGAGTCCGGCGACGTGCCCGATCGGCATCGCAGTGTCCGAGCGGTCTTCGACTACTCGTGGCAACTGCTCACCGACCGGGAGAAGGAGAGTTTTGCGGCGCTTTCGGTCTTTCGAGGGGGGTTCACGCGCGAGGCAGCTGAGGTGGCGGCCGGGACCTCGTTGCGCAGCCTGGCGGGCCTGGTGGCGAAAACCCTCATCACGCCTTCGGTAGACAAGTCCCGCTACTCGGTTCATGAGCTCCTCCGCCAGTACGCGGAGGACGAGCTGAAGGGGAACCCGGCCCGATTCCGAGATGTGCAGGATGCCCACGCCAGGTATTTCGCCGACATGTCGGATCGGGCTTTCGAGATGGTCCCTCAGAGCGATGAGGTGGGCCTGGTCGCTCTCTTCGAGGCAGACCTCGAGAACACCAGGACGGCCTGGCGTCACCTGGTGAAAACAGGCGATGCGAGCGGTCTTCGCAAGATGCTCCCCAGCATGTACGTCGTCTACGAGATTCGAAGCTGGTACCTGGTAGGTCTCGGAATGATCGAGGACGCGATCCAGGCATTGGCTGGCGATTCCGGGGATCAGACCGTGCTGTTGACCCGGCACCTCGCCACGGCGATCGCCACGTGGTTCGGCGCGCTGCTGGGCCGACCCTCTGTCGAGGATGCAGTCGAGGCCAACCGTTACCTCAGAGAGTCCCAGGATCACGTCGCATTATGGATTGGCCTCCAGTGTGAGGCACTCAACTGCACCTACCTCGGGCTGTACGACCAGATGATCGAAGTCACCAATGAGATCATCTCGTTCAAGGAGAAAACCGACGAACCCTTCTACGGCGTCGCCGGGCACAATTGGCGATCACGGGCCGCCCTGTACAAGGGTGACCTGGAGACAGCGAAGAACCTCCTAGGCGAGGCGCTCTCTCTGCTCGAGGAACGGAACGAGCACTACTTCATGGTCTGGAACCTCGGCCTGCAAGGAGCAGTCGCCCGGCTGACGGGGCGACCCGAGGATGCACTTGTGCTCCAGGCCCGTCAGGTGGAACGAGCCCGAGACATCGGCTACAGGCGAGGAGAGGCCGTGGCCCTTCACGGATTGGGCAGCGCTCGACTCGCGGTTGGTGACCTGGAGGGCGCCGAAGATGCCTTTACCCAGGCCATCGTGGCGTGCGAAAAGGTCGGAATGCTCATCGACATGCTCGGCCTCGCCGCCTACATCGCCCATGTCCGGGGACGGCTGGGAAGCGAGATCGAAGCGGTCGAACTCTTGTCGACTGTCCTTGCGGAGCCGCTGAGCAACCGGCAGGGCATCATGGACAACACCCCGATAATTGACTTCGCCACTGAGTGGCTGGACGAGTTGCGAGCCCGGCTCGACGGAACAGCATTCTCAGAGGCCAGCGAGCGAGGTTCGGCGAGGCCCTACGAGGTTGCGGTGAAAGAGATCATCGAAGGGATCGGCTGAACGCCGCTTCCAACGTCACTTGGTTCTAGCCGGCACTCTTCATCAATAGATAATGGTCGGCGGTGTAGAAGTCCTTTTTGACCTGATCGTCGCGGACAAGCGTCTTCACCGCCTCGTCCTGGGAGACGAGCCTGGGGTCGGTCAACTGGTAAAGATCATCCCCCAACTTCAGCTCCGCCTCCCCCGCAGCGAGGATGTTCCTCACCCAGTCCGACTCGGGCCCGTAGCGAACCACCAGGACATAGCCGTCATGTGTGGGAAGGGCATCGGCCGGAGTTCGATAGGTCCGCCCCGATGACCTGCCCCAGTGAGTCACGACGGGCCATTTGCCACTGCGCACCGCCCTGGGGTTGAACACCTTCTTGTTGACCTTCGCCAGCCATCTCGGATAAGCCATGGCCCTACCTTACGATGTAAGTCTCCGCAATCCAAACCCTTCTGCCGAAATCCAACCGCATAGGTCCAGTGCCCGGGGTTATCGTGTCCGCCGACCCCTGAGTCCACCCCTACACGAACGCGCCCTGGCAGGACGACCACATGATCCCGGTACGCCGCTATTTGCGGCTTCTCAGCAAGTACCTGCGGCCCTTGCGCAAGCGCATGGGCCTGCTTGGCGTGGTCGTTTTCGCCGATATCGCCCTACAGCTGGTCAACCCGCAGCTGATCAAGAGATTCATCGACGGCGCCATCGCTGGGGACGGGTCTTCCCAACTGATTCCCCTCGCCGCGCTCTTCATGGGCATAGCAGTTGTCCAGCAGGGCATGGCGGTGTGGGCCACCTACCTGGCCGAGGACGTGGGCTGGAGCGCCACCAACAGCCTCCGTGCCGACCTGGCCGACCACATCGTCCGCCTCGACCTCGGGTTTCACAAAAACCACTCCCCCGGCGAGTTGATCGAGCGGATCGACGGCGACGTCACCAACCTCTCAAACTTCTTCTCGGCCATGACCCTAAAAGTCATCGGAAACGGTGCCCTGATCGCCGGCGTGCTGGCTCTGCTGTTGATCGAGAGCTGGCTCATCGGCGTGGCGATCCTGGCGTTCACCGCCGTAGCCCTCTTTGCCATGGTGCGTATCCATCACATCGCCGTCCCCTGGTGGAAGCGGGTGAGGGCGGCCGCCGCCGAGGCCTACGGGTTCGTAGGCGAGCAGGTGGAGGGGACCGAGGACATCACCGCCAACGGCGCGTCCGGCTACATGCAGGAACGATTCGCCGGCATGCTCCGACGGTGGATGCCGCTCCAGATCAGGGGCGCCATGGGCTTCGCCATCCTCTGGGCGACAAGCCTCATCTCATATGGGCTGTCCACGACGATCGTCTTCGTGGCCGGCTCCTACCTGTTCGGCATAGGCACCCTCACCATAGGTGCCGTCTACCTGGTCTTCCACTACACCGAGATGACCCGGCGACCCATCAACCAGATACGGTCCCAGCTGGAGGACCTGCAACGCGCCGGAGCCGCCATCTCCAGAATCGAGGAGCTGCTTGCCACAGAGAACGCTCTCCGGCCTGCCGGGAACACCCCGATTGCCCGAGGGCCCTTGTCGGTCGAGTTCGACCATGTCGAGTTCTCCTATAACGACTCCGATGGCGACGACGGGCCAGTCCTTCACGACGTCTCGCTTTCCATAGCGCCGGGAAGGGTTGTCGGGCTGCTGGGGAGGACCGGCTCCGGGAAGTCCACGATCGCCAGACTCCTCACCCGGCTGTACGAGCCACAGGAAGGCGAGATCCGGATCGGCGGCGTCGCCACCTGGGATGCACCCCTCGACGTGGTCCGCGCCCGGGTGGGAATGGTCACCCAGGACGTGCAGCTCTTCCAGGCCAGCGTCAGGGACAACTTGACTTTCTTCGATCGGAGCATCAGCGACGACCGGCTCATGGAGGTAATCGAGCGCCTGGAGCTGACGGAGTGGTTCGAGACGCTGCCAGACGGCCTCGACACCATGCTCGAGTCTGGAAGTGGAGGGTTGTCCGCGGGACAGGGACAGCTTCTCGCGTTCACCAGGATCTTCCTCGAGGACCCGGGCGTCGTCGTCCTCGACGAGGCGTCATCGAAGCTCGACCCGGCCACTGAGGCGCTGATCGAGCGCGCCGTCGACCACCTGCTGGAGAACCGGACGGGGATCATCATCGCCCACCGGCTGCACACGGTCACCCGGACCGACGACATCGTTGTTCTCGAGGACGGCCGTGTTATCGAGTCCGGAACGAGAGTGGACCTTGCCGCCGACCCCGACTCCAGGTTCTCGCGTCTGCTCGCCGCCGGGATGGAGGAGGTGCTGGCGTGAACGACACCAAGCCCCCCATCTGGCGAGTGATCTGGCGGTTCATCCGCAACTCACCCCGCTGGTATGCGGTGAGCACGCTGATGTGGGTGTCGAT
>JAWWBL010000105.1:0-5856 GCA_033720975.1 Acidimicrobiia bacterium
AGTAGCCTGAGCAAACCCAGCCGATATCTGGGGGGAAATGTCTTCATACGAGGCAACTCTCTATATCGAGGGCGAAAAGGAAGCCCCGATCCGGGTGACGGTCGACCTGACCGATGATCAGATCGTGATGTTGGTCGGGACTGACGAGCTCGCTGCTTGGCCGCGCAGCGGCCTGCGGATCAACGCGCTGCCCGATGGGTTTCACATACGTGCTGAAGGCGAGGTCGTGGTGGTCAACGTCGACCACGACGCCGAGTTTGCACTCGAGCTCGGTCTGCGAAACGCCCACCCGGCCCTCCGCAGACGCATGGCGGCGCTCATGCGCAACGACAGAGCCCTCTGAGGCGGGACTTCAGACCAGAAGTTCCGCGATCTGGACGGCGTTCAACGCCGCCCCCTTCCGCAGGTTGTCGGCGACCGCCCACAGATTGATCCCTCCGACCTCACCAACAGTCGCCCGAACCCTGCCAACCAGCACGTCATCGATGCCGGCGCTGTCCAGAGGCGTTGGAGTGCGGTCCTTCCAGAGCGAGACTCCCGGAGTCGAACCGAGGATCGATGTCGCCTCTTCGGGGCCCATGTCGCGCTCAAACCGGAGAGTCGCAGCCACGCCATGGCCAACCAGGACCGGGACTCTCACACAGATCGGCTCGACAGCGAGGTCTGGCATGTGAAGGATCTTGCGAGACTCGTGGACCATCTTGAGCTCCTCATCGGTGTACCCGTCATCTGCCTCCGACCCGGCGAACGGCAAGACGTTGAATCCGATTGGTCGCTCATACAACTCGGGGCCCGGGTCGACCCATCTCCCCTTCATGAGACCGTCCGTGTCGCTCAACAGCCGCGGTATCTGTGACATCAGCTCGTCGACCCCTTGCTGTCCCGAACCGGAGACTGCTTGATAGGAAGCGGCCACCATCGACCTGAGCCCCGCCGCCTCGTGGAGGGGAGCAGCGGCCATGAGAAGGGTCATGGTGGTGCAGTTCGGGTTGGCGATGATGCCCCGGTGCGCAGAAACATCCGAGTCGTTGACACCGACCACGACCAGTGGCACGTCGTCCTCCATGCGGAAAGCCGATGAGTTGTCGATCACCACCACCCCGGCTTCGACGAATCGCCGAGCGTGTGCCCGCGAACGGTCTCCTCCCGCCGAGAACAGGGCAATTTCGAGCCCAGACGGGTCTGCTCCGGAGAGGTCCTCGACCACGATGTTCCCCCACTTCGTTTCGACCTTTGAGCCGGCCGACTTCTCCGAGGCCATCAGTCGCAGCGACGAGACCGGGAATTCCCGGTCCTCGAGCACCGAGAGCATGGTCCGCCCCACTGCACCAGTCGCTCCAACGATCGCCACGGCTGTCATTTGGATCTCACTCCGATGAGCCTGTCATGAATAGAACGCATCGTGTCCTCAGAATGTTCGCGGGCGACCTCGACAAATGCCCCGCGTCCCCTCGAGCCGGAATCGATCACTTCGATATCGGCTGCAATGACCGCTTCGACGGCGGCGTCGATCAGTTCGTGGGCACGGGATCCGACGATCGTCAACACCGACGTCGTGGCGCCGATCGCGCGACCGATGCCCACGACATCCTTCGGAGACCCCTCGCTGGAGACCACGGTGCCAGGCTCCTCCCCGAGGGCCGATCTCACATGCACCGCGACGTCATGAGTCATCGCGTATTCGACCGAAGCCGGCATCAGCACACCGGCACCGGCTCGAGCCAGATCGAGCATGTCCTGATATCCAATCGAATCGATGAGGCCCGCTTCGGGCACAACCCGAGGGTCGGCGGTAAACACGCCCCTGACATCGGTGAGAATCTCGCACACTTCCCCTCCGAGGGAAGCTGTCAGGGCGACAGCTGTCGTGTCCGAGCCGCCACGCCCCAGCGTCGTGACCTCCCGTGATTCAGGGTCGACCCCCTGAAACCCTGCAACGATCACCACCTTTCCAGCCGCGAGCGACTCTTTGACACGCTCTCCCGTGATTCGGGTGATGCGAGCCTCCCCATGTGAGGAGTCGGTGAGGATCCCCGCTTGCGATCCCGTGTAGCTGACGGCGTCGATTCCTCTGTCGTGGAGGGCCATGGCCAGCAGTGCCATCGTGATCCGCTCGCCGGCGGTGAGCAACATGTCCATCTCCCGCGGCGTCGGCGAAGACGTGACCTCGGAGGCGAGGGAAGCAAGCCGATCGGTGGTCTCACCCATTGCGGAGACCACGACAACGAGGTCATATCCTGCATCACGAGTGGCGCGCACGCGGTCAGCCACCTGTTTGATCCTCTCCGCGTCGGCGACCGACGTTCCCCCGTACTTCTGGACCATGATCGGCATCACGGACAGTTTGGAGCCTCAGAGCTCCGATTACGAACACCACCGGGGCTTGGGCGCGGCGCCGCCTAAAGTCGCGGCCGCCATGTCAGACAGACGGCAGCGTCAAAAAGAGCAACGGAAAGCCAAGCGTGCAGCCGAGCGCAAGGCCGCACAGCGGAGCGAGCTGTACCGCCGTCTTGTCACCGGACTCATCTTCGGGGCGATAGTCATCGCTATCTTCGTCCTTCCTGGTCTCATCGGGACCAACGACAGCGGCCTACCCCGCTCCTACGCGGACTACCGCAGCCAGCCCACTGCATGCGGTGCCGAGGCGCCTCCGCCGGAGACGCCCATGACCTACACGGAGCCCGTGCCACAGGGCGACATCACCCCAACATCCAGTGTGACGGCAACGGTTGCGACCTCATGTGGCGAGATAGTGATCGAGCTCGATGCGGCCAACTTCCCCGCCACGGTCAATTCCTTCGTCTTCCTGGCGCGCGAGGGCTTCTACGACGGACAGGTCTTCCACCGTGTGGTTGAGGACTTCGTCATCCAGGGCGGAGACCCCGAAGCCAACGGAACGGGGGGGCCTGGCTACGTAATAGAAGATGAGTTCCCCGAAGGGGACTTCGAGTTCTCCGAAGGGATCGTTGCCATGGCCAACCGGGGGGCTCGCAGCACCGGCTCTCAGTTCTTCATCGTCATAGGCGATCGGGCCCAGTTCCTCGTCCCTGGCTTCAACATCCTCGGAACCATCGCATCGGGCGGGGAGACCCTGGACAAGATCGCTGCGATCGAGACAGGAGTCGCTCCCGGCTCCGTCGAGCGAAGCCTCCCTCTCGAGTCGGTGTACATAGAGAGCATCACGATCAGCGTCGACGGTTCTTGACACACCGACGCTTCAGGATGGACCCCGATCATGGCGGTTGACCTGCACACACATTCGTCGGCAAGCGACGGCTCGTTGAGCCCAGCGGACTTGGTCCACCGGGCAAGCTCTGCCGGCCTGAGTGCCATCGCCCTCACCGATCACGACACCCAGGAGGGTGTCGCGGAGGCAGTCGCAGTCGCCGACGAAGCGGATGTCGAGGTTGTGCCGGGAACGGAATTGTCACTCGACTTCGACGGCGGGGGCATGCACCTTCTGGTCTTGTGGCTGGAGCCAGGCACGGGACCACTGCAAGACCGGCTCGGGGAGCTACAGGAAGGGCGTGAAGGCCGCAACCAGCGGATCGTTGAGTTGCTCGCCGAGTTTGGCATGCCCCTATCGATCGAAGAGATTCTCGAAGAAGCCGGGACCGGGTCGGTGGGGCGCCCTCACATCGCTGCGGTGATGATGCGCCGGGGCTACGTGCCAAGCATCCAGGCGGCGTTCGAGCAGTGGCTCGGAAACGATCGCCCGGCTTATGTCGGCCGCCCGCGGCTCGATCCCGAGGAGGCGATCGCCCTGGCGCGACAATCCGCTGCGGTGCCAGTCCTCGCCCACCCTCACACTCTCGGGATCACACGCTCGGAGGATATGGCCGCCCTTTTGACCAAGCTCAAGTCGGCCGGGCTGATCGGCTTGGAAGCGATATACAGCAGCTACCGGCGGCACGAACGAGAGGGATATTCACATCTCGCCAGCCGTTTCGGGCTCGTTCCATCCGGAGGGAGCGACTTCCACGGTTCCTACAAGCCCGGGCTCGACCTCGGGTCGGGATTTGGAGATCTGTACGTTCCCGACGAGGTCATGCACTCTTTGCGTACATACGCAGGCGTAACGTGAGCCGCCCACTCCGTATGGGCGCGGCGGCCGCAGTGATCTCGGTGAGCATCCTTCTCTCCCGCCTGCTCGGTCTGGGTCGCGATGCGCTGATCGCGGGTCTGATCGGGCGCAACGATGAAGCGGATCTCTACTTCCAAGCGTTCCTCATCCCGGACTTCCTCAACTACCTGATCGCTGGGGCATTCCTCACCATCACCCTGATACCGATCCTCAGCCGTCACCTGGAGGCCGGAGACATAGTTGCCGCAAGTAGGGCCTTCACTTCCGTTCTGCGCTTCGTCGCGGGGACGGTCGTTGCGCTGACCACGCTGATGTGGCTGTTCGCCGATCAACTCGTGACGGTGGTCTTTCCCGACGTCGCAGGCAATCACGACCGCTTGATAGCGATGACCCGAATCATCCTCCCCGCCCAGGTGTTTCTGGTCATAGGGGCAATCCTGATGGCGGTCCAGTACGCCCACAAGCGATTCCTGTTCCCGGCCCTGGCACCTCTGATATACAACCTCGGGATCATCCTCGGCGGCTTGCTCGGAGTGCTGTTGGGGGATCCCTCTCCCGAGGCGTTTCTGTGGGGTGCGCTCGGCGGCGCCTTTGTGGGGAACTTCACGCTTCAATGGATCGGGGCGCGCCGGACCGGCACCTGGCTCATCCGTCCCTTGCCCGGCGAATCCTCCGTTCGGGAGTACCTGGTCCTGGCCTTACCCCTGATGGTTGGGCAATCCGTGGCCGTGCTGGACGAGCAGTTTGTCCGGTTCTTCGGCCAGGCCGAGGTAGGGGCGACGTCGGCTCTTTCCTTCGCCCGCCGCCTGAACATGGTCCCAGTCGGTGTCATCGCTCAGGCTGCCGGAGTGGCAGCCTTTCCATTTCTCGCTGGTTTGGCCGCGCGGGGGGACAACGAAACCCTGGTCACGACGACGGCGCGCGCTGCTAGGAACACCGTATTTGTAGCCGCCGGAGCAGCAGCAGCGCTCGTCGTCCTGGCCGAGCCCGCGGTAACGCTCATATACCGGTACGGCCAGTTCACCGCCGCCGACGCTGAGGTTGTGGCCTCATTGCTGATGATCTACGCCTTGTCGATACCGGCCTGGGGCCTCCATCAAATCCTCGTCCGGCATTTCTACGCAAAGAGGAAGATGTGGACGCCGGTGGTCATCGGGACTCTCTTCACGATTCTCGCCGTCCCGATCTGGGTAGGACTGCACCGGTCGATGGGCGTTCGGGGGTTCGCTCTTGCGTCGACTCTCGTGATCTCGGGTTACGCACTCGCGATGCTGTTCGCGTGGGGTCGTGACTCGGGTTGGGAGGCGGTGCGGTCCTTGCTGCCTTCAATAGCGCGCGGCCTGGCAGCTGCCCTGGTCGCCGGGGTGTCGATAGCCCCGCTCGTTGAAGCACTCGGTCGATCCGTTCCCTCCGGCATGGGCATGAGCGTGATCACCCTGTTCGTGGGCGGAGTGAGCGTCACCGCGGTTTTCACCCTGGTCGCCTTCGTCCTCCGATCACCCGAGCTCGCGTCCCTGCGTCGACGCGCCAGCTAATCGGGCCTGATCAATTCGTCAGGGAGCTCGATCCCCTCTTGTGGCCTGATCGCTCGCACCCAGGCCGGGAGCCCTCGCTTGCGACGCCCAACGGCCGCGGCCGCCGATTTCTCATCCCTCTCGATCCGGTCGAGCACTACCGCGATCACCGCCGCCTCGAACTCACCGGCCCCGCCCCGAATCTCCATACGATCAATCATCGCTCAGCTCCACGAGTTCGATGAGGGTGCCGGATAG
>JAWWBL010000106.1:0-5851 GCA_033720975.1 Acidimicrobiia bacterium
CGCGCCGCTGTTGGCGCGCACCCTGAATGTCCGGGACATATACCTCAACCCGATCAACTTCCTACAGGTCTCGTTGTTGGAGCGGAGCAGGGGCGGAGACCAGTCCGACGAGCTGGACCGGGCGCTGCTGCTGACGGTGAACGGGATCGCCGCTGGGATGCGAAATACCGGGTAGCTAGATTCGCCCACGTGAACGACAGTCTGCCCACGGGAACTGTGACTTTCCTGTTCTCTGATGTAGAGGGGAGTACCCGGCTGTGGGAGGACCACCACGAGGAGATGCGGACCGCCCTGGCCGCTCACGACAAGGTGATGCGGTCGGCCATCGAGGACAACGAGGGTCATGTCTTCTCGACCGCCGGTGACGCCTATTCGGCTGCATTCGCCAGGCCAAACGCTGCACTCCAGGCGGCGATCACCGCCCAGACGGGGCTTGCCGAGATCTTCGTAGATGGATCGCAGGTCAAGGTCCGGATGGCGGTCCACACCGGCAGTGCCGACGAGCGCGACGGCGACTATTTCGGGCCGGCAGTGAATCGGGTAGCCCGACTGATGTCCGTGGGCAACGGGGGCCAGATCCTTGTGAGTGCGGCTACCGCTCAGTTGGCCCAGGACAGTCTCCCTAGTGGTGCCGCTCTCGATGACCTCGGTGAGCACCGGCTAAAGGACCTGTCCCGCCCCGAGCAGGTATATCAACTGGTGCACGACTCGATTGCCGGCGACCAACGACCGCTCCGATCACTCGACGCCTTCCCCCACAACCTTCCGATCCAACTCACCAGTTTCGTTGGGCGCGAACAGGAAGTCGAGGAGGTCACCAAGCTGCTGACCGGGTCGCGGATGGTCACGCTCGCCGGAGTGGGCGGCGCCGGCAAGACCCGGCTCGCGATACATACGGCGGCCGAGCTACTCGCCAATTTCGAAAATGGGGTCTGGCTGGTCGAACTGGCGGCCATAACCGACCCGACCCGAATCCCGGCGACGGTGATGGACGTCCTGGGGATCGAGGAGAAAGCAAGCGAGGAGCCCATGGCCACAGTCACGAGGGCCCTCGCCAAGAGACAGATCCTCTTGGTCCTCGACAACTGCGAGCACTTGGTCGACCCAGCCGCCCGGTTCGCGGCAGCGGCGCTCGGCGCCGGCACGGGCGTGACCATCCTGGCCACGAGCCGGGAAATGCTCGGAGTGCCCGGCGAATACCCGTTCCAGGTCAAGTCACTAGCTTCACCCGAGTCTCTCGATGACGAGGTCAGGGCCGCTCTCTTGAGGTATCCCGCAGTGCAGCTCTTCTCGGAGCGCGGCGAGCTCGCCCGACCCGGATGGCGGGTGACTGCCGAGAACTCGGCCTCGGTAGTGCAGATTTGCCAGCGTCTCGACGGTATGCCCCTCGCCATCGAATTGGCCGCGGCCCGGCTGCGGATGATGCGAGCCGATCAGATAGCCGAACGCCTCGACGACCGGTTTCGTCTCTTGACCGGGGGAAGCAGGACTGTCCTCCCCCGACAGCAAACCCTGGAGGCCGCGATCGATTGGAGCTTCGATCTGCTCTCAGACGATGAGAAGACTCTGTTCGGCCGGCTGGCGGTGTTCATGGGTGGATTCACCCTCGAGGCTGCCGAAGCCGTGTGTGGCATCGAGCCACTCGACCCGTATGCAGTCCTCGACCACATCGGGCACCTCGTGGACAAGTCGCTGGTCCAGGCTGAGGAAAAGGAGGACGGAGTCCGCTACCGCATGCTCGAGACTCTCCGCCAATACGCCAGGCAGCGGCTTGCCGATTCGGAGGAAGTCGAGGGAATGAGACGCCGCCATGCTGACTACTTCCGATCTCTGGTCGAGGAAGCCGAGCCCAATCTCAGAGGACAAGACGAGGCGTACTGGTTCCGTCGGCTGGACGACGAGTTGGACAACATCCGCCAGGCCATGAGCTGGGCTCTCGACGCCAGGCAGCCGGCGACGGCACAAGTGATGGCCGGGTCCCTGTACCGCTACTTCATGTATCGGTTCCGGTTCATGGAGGGGAGGGATTGGGCAGAACGGGCCGTCGCCGCTTCCGATGAGCCCACGCCGGAACGGGCCAAAGCCCTGCTCGCCGCCGGGACGCTTGCGCAATTCAGCCTCGACATCGACGCATCCGTCGAGCATTTGGAGGAGGCACTCGAGATGGCCAGATCGCAGGGTCTCGACGGCGTGCTGTCACCGGCGCTGAACAACCTGGCCAATGCCTATTCGGGACTCGGGATGCGGGAGAAGGCTCTCGAGTACTATGAGGAGCACCTGGCCCACGCCAGACGGGAGGGCAGCCCCGACGGCGTGATCATCGCCCTCCACAACATCGCCTCGACCCGGCACGACATGGGCGAACCCGAGGAGGCCATCAGGCTCGCTGAGGAAGCCCTCCAGGAGTCGGTCAAACTCGGGTCGAAGAGGATGATCCACAACTCCCGCCAGTTTCTCCTCAACCCGCTGGAGGATTTGGGAGACTTCGACAGGATGGAGACAGAGATCGACGCCATCCGCGCCCTAGAAAGCGATCTGGGCACCGAGTTCGCACCCGGGCTCGTCGCCGCCTGGGACGCGTTCGTGCGACTAGGGCGGGGGGCGATCGACGACGCAGTGACCTCGTTCATCGACGGGCTACAGACATTCCGGGGGATTCCCGACCCGTACGAGCTCGCCTATGTGATAGCCCTCCAACTGGTAAGGGGGGCGGAATTGGTGCACCGCGTGGGACGATCTCATGTCGCCGCAACGCTCCTGGGGACATCGAGGGCCATCCTCGACGAGAAGGGCTACGTCCGGGACGGCTACGACGGCCGTCGAGCCAAGATGGTCGAGGACATGGTCCGTGAGACGATTGGGAGCCATGAGTTCGATCTGGCCTACGCCGAGGGGGTAGCGATGGACTCCCGCGACGCCCATGACATTCTCTTGTCCGCTCTCGAGGAGCATCAGCGTGGGTGAGAACCTTCCTACCGGGACCGTCACGTTCCTATTCACCGATGTTGAGGGGAGCACCAGGCTCTGGGAGAACAACCACGAGGAGATGAAGACCGCCCTCGCCGCTCACGACAAGGTGATGCGGGCGGCGATTGAAGACAACGGCGGTCATGTCTTTTCCACGGCAGGCGACGCCTATTCGGCGGCCTTCGCCCGACCCACTCAGGCGCTCGAAGCCGCCATCGGAGCCCAGGCCGGCCTGGCGGATCTCCGGGTGGCCGACACCCCGCTGAAGGTGAGGATGGCGGTCCACACCGGCAGCGCCGACGAGCGGGATGGTGACTACTTCGGACCGGCGGTTAACAGGGTTGCCCGCCTCATGTCGGCTGGCAACGGGGGACAAGTCCTTGTGAGCACCGCCACCGTTCAATTGGTCCAGGACACGCTTCCCGCAGGATCGACCCTGCAGGATCTAGGACAGCATCGACTCAAGGATCTGTCCCGTCCTGAGCAGGTTTACCAGCTTCACCACGACTCGTTCCCGGTCGACGGACGGCCACTGCGAAGCCTCGACGCCTTCCCTCACAACCTCCCCATACAGCTCACCAGCTTCGTGGGGCGAGAGCAGGAGGTAGAGGAAGTGACCAAGCTGCTCTCCGGGTCACGGATGGTGACTCTGGCGGGCGTCGGTGGGGCAGGCAAAACCCGTCTCGCCATCCAGACCGGAGCCGACGTCCTCTCCAGGTATGAGGACGGCGTGTGGCTGATCGAGCTTGCCCCTATCACAGATCCCTCCCGTATCCCCGCGACAGTGATGGACGTGCTCGGAGTCGAGGAGAAAGCCTCCGAAGATCCGTTGGATACGGTGACCCGCGCTCTGGCCAAGAAGCAGGTCCTCCTGATCCTCGACAACTGCGAGCACATCGTGGAGCCCGCCGCCCGTTTTGCTGCCGCAGCCTTGGGCGCCGGGACTGGGGTCTCGATTCTGGCCACCAGCCGGGAGATGCTCGGCGTTCCAGGCGAGTACCCGTTCCAGGTCAAGTCACTGGCGTCCCCCGAGTCGCTCGATGACGAGATCCGCGTGGCGCTACTCCGTTATCCGGCAGTGCGGCTCTTCTCCGAGCGAGCCGAATTGGCCCGGCCGGGATGGCGGCTGACGGCTGAAAACGGAGACGCCGTTGTGCAGATCTGCAAGCGGTTAGACGGGATGCCTTTGGCGATCGAACTAGCCGCCGCTCGGCTTCGAATGATGCCCACCGAGCACATCGCCTCCCGGCTCGATGACAGATTTCGGCTGCTTACCGGGGGAAGCCGAACGCTCCTCCCCCGCCAGCAAACCCTCGAGGCCGCTATCGACTGGAGCTTCGATCTCCTCTCCGATGAGGAGAAGACCCTCTTCGCCCGGCTCGCGGTGTTCATGGGTGGGTTCACCTTGGAGGCCGCCGAGGCCGTTTGTGGTGTCGAGCCCCTGGACAGCTATGCGGTCTTCGACCATGTTGGCCATCTCGTCGACAAGTCCCTCGTCCAAGCCGAAGAGCGCGAGGACACTCCGCGTTACCGAATGCTGGAGACCCTGCGCCAATACGCCAGGCAGCGGCTGTCCGAGTCCGACGAAGTAGAGGCGATGCGCCGACGGCATGCCGAGTACTTTCGGGACCTTGTCGAGGAGGCTGAGCCCAATCTGCGAGGTGCCGACGAGGCCTACTGGTTCGGTCGGCTCGACGACGACCTCGACAACATCCGGCAGGCGATGACCTGGGCGCTGGAAGCCGGGGAGTCACTGCTCGCTCAGGCAATGGCCGGGGCCCTCTACCGGTACTTCATGTATCGATATCGGGACGTGGAAGGCCGCGAATGGGCCGATAAGTCAGTGGCGGCATCCGACGAGCCGACACCCCAATATGCCAAAGCTCTGCTGGCTGCCGGGACGCTGGCTCAATTCAGTCTCGACCATGACGCCTCAATGAAACACCTCGACCAAGCGATCGAACTTGCGCGGAGTCTCGACTTGGACAAAGAGCTATCCGCCGCCCTGAACAATCGGGCAAACGTGGCCAGCTCGATGGGCATGACCGAAGAAGCGGTGAAGCTCCACGAGGAGCACCTCGAGTTGGACCGGCGCATCGGGAAGAAGGACGGGATCATCGTCGGGCTGATCAACTTGTCGGGTCTCAGCCTCGACTTGGGGGACGCCCAAAAGGCACTCGAATACGCAGAAGAGGCTTTCAAGGAGGCCTCGAATCTCGGATCCGACAGGATGATGTTCCATGCCAGGCTGTGGAGTCTTGGTCCCCTACGCACCCTCGGTGAGCTTGACCGCATGCAGCAACAGCTCGAGAGGATGCGGGAAGCTCAGGTCCCGGGAGTGGAGTTCGTACCCGGGGTCACCGACTTTTGGACTGCTCTCCTTCACATCGATCGTGATGAGCTCCCTGACGCCGCCACGGCAATGGTCCGTGCTTTGAAGGACTTCCGGGGGATGCCGGATCCCTATGAGCTCGTCGGTGCCGTCACGTGGATAAACGAGGCGGGCGCATTGATCCTCGATCGCTTCGGTGAGCACGCACTTGCATCCCGGCTCATCGGGAGCGCCGATGCGCTCAACCGGGAAAAGGGGTACGTCCGCGGCGCCGAGCGTGAAGGTCGCCTGAAGGAGGTCGAAACGTCCCTGCGAGTGCATCTTGGCGACGCGGCTTTCACTGCGGCCTACGAAGAAGGCACACTCATGGACAGTCGCGACGCCCACGACGCTCTCTTAGCCGCTCTCGAGGAATCCCTCCAGGACTGAGTTGAACTTGTCCGGCCTTTCTGCCGGCACCGCGTGGCGGGCGTTCTCGATCACCACCATCTCGGCATTGGGCATCACATCGACGTACGGCCTCTTCGACTCGACCGGTGTGTAGTCCTCGTC
>JAWWBL010000107.1:0-5844 GCA_033720975.1 Acidimicrobiia bacterium
CCGCTCGCCCTTCAAGGGCAGGTGGCGACACCAAACCCGGACCACCCGGCTCTGGCTACCGCAGGCCTTGTCCACCTGTGGCGACGTACCAGTTGAGGATGCCAAAGCTGTAATGGAGAGCCCCCGCCAACGCGGGGGCTCTCTCACGTTTCAAACCCGTGCTGTGACATCCACTCGTCGTTGAACGCTTTGGACAGATAGCCCCGGCCCGAGTCGGGGATGATGACGATCGTGAGCTTGTCGTGGTCTTCGCCAGCCACTCCGAGCGCGGCGTGGACCGCCATCCCGCCGGATCCTCCGGTCAGCACTCCCTCCTCACGGGCGAGGCGCCTGGCCATGGCGAAAGACTCAGCGTCGGTGACTTCGATGAATCGATCGATGATCCCCAGATCGACTGTCTCCGGGTAGAAGTCCTCCCCGACACCTTCCACGAAATACTGATGAAGGTCGCCATCGGGCCCCTTGGTGTATATCGACCCCTCCGGATCGGCTCCGACGATCTCGACACGCGGCTTGTGCTCCTTGAGGAAGCGGCCCACTCCCGTGATCGTCCCCCCGGTCCCGACTCCGGCGACGACGACGTCGACGTCACCCTCGGTCTGTTCCCAGATCTCGGGCCCGGTCGTCTCGTAGTGGGCTCGAGGATTGGCCATGTTGAAGTACTGGTTCGGTTGGAACGCGCCGTCGATCTCTTCGGTGAGTCGGTTGGCGACCCCGTAGTAGGAGTCGGGGTGGCCGGGCCCGTAATCGGTGGGGCACTCGATGACCTCAACGCCGTAGGCACGCAGAAGGTCTTGTTTCTCCTTCGAGACCTTGTCTGGCACGGTGCATATGACCCTGTAACCACGGACTGCGGCCACCAGGGCGAGGCCCACGCCGGTGTTCCCAGAGGTCGGCTCGATGATCGTCCCGCCCGGTCCCAACAATCCGTCCGCCTCGGCCTGGTCGATCATCGTGACCGCGATTCTCTCCTTCACCGATCCGCCGGGATTCAGGAACTCCAACTTCGCCACCAGGTTGCCCGGCGGGTGGAGCCTCGAGAGCCGGACGAGCGGGGTATTGCCGACGACTGAGAGGATGTCATCGAAGATCTCCATCGTCGGCGAGGCTAGAAGTGTCCAGCACCTAGATGCTGTCTCGCCCGGCTTTCTAGTCTCCCTACTTGGTGATGGATTTACGACGCTTCGCATGGGCGGTCCTGGTGTTCAACGTCGGGGTGATCGCTTTGGGAGCCTTGGTTCGTGCCACCGGGAGCGGTGCCGGCTGTGGCCGATCCTGGCCTACATGCCAGGGAGAAGTCCTCCCGCCTCTTGAAGGAGCGACGGCAATCGAGTTCGCCCACCGCGCGACGAGTGGCGTCGCGTTGGCATTGGTGTTTGCCCTTGCCGTCTTGGTATGGAGGAGATACCAGCCGGGGGCCCCTGCGCGAACCGGGGCCGTGCTTTCCGTCGTGGCGATCATTGGAGAGGCTGCGATCGGGGCGATGATCGTTCTGGCCGAGTGGGTCGCAGAAGACGCCTCCTTGGCCCGAGCCATCGCCGTCCCGCTTCACCTCGTCAACACGCTCTTCCTCCTCGCCGCCTTGGCTCTGACAGCTTTCTGGCTCGGTGGGGGAGGGAGGCTCGACTTCCGCCAGGACCGGACAATCCGGAACGTGGTCATCGCAGGGGGCACCGCGCTGGTGCTGATCGCAGCCTCCGGTGCTGTCACTGCGTTGGCCGACACCTTGTTTCCCAAAGATGGCATTGGGTTGGATCTCGAGCAGGGAAGTCACTTCCTGACCAGGCTTCGGGTGATTCATCCCGTCCTGGCAATCGGCGCTGCCGCTGCAGCGTGGTGGGCGGTTCGTCGTCGCTCGGCAAATGCGTCTCGGGCCGCCAAGACCCTGCCTTGGCTCGTCGTGCTGATGCTGGTTTCGGGTGCGCTGAACGTGGCTCTAGGGGTGCCGGTGTGGATGCAGCTGGTCCACTTGATCCTGGCGGATGCGCTGTGGATCGCTTTCGTCCTGGCGGCGGCCCAGGCTCTCGAGTCTCGCCAAGCGGCGGCTATCAGGTCTTGATGGCGTCTTCCCGGCTGTCCCCAAGCAGGTAGCGCGGACCCGTTCCCAGACCGGCGGCGATGTCTCCTGGATTGAAGATGGCGCACGACTTGAGTGACAGGCATCCGCACCCGATGCAGTCGGTCAACTCGTCACGGAGCCCGATGAGCTCGTCAATCTGGCGGTCGAGCCGCTCCCTCCACGCACTGCTCAGCCGCCTCCAGTCCTCCTTGGTGGGAGTCTTGTCGTGGGGAAGCCTCTCCAACGCTTCGGCTAGCTCGGCTAGTGACAACCCCACTTCTTGGCCGGCCCGTATCAGGGCTACCCGGCGCAAAGTCGCCCGCGGGTAGCGACGCTGATTGCCGTCGGTTCGCTCTGATTCGATCAGGCCCTTGGTCTCATAGAAGCGGAGCGCAGAGGTGGCCACTCCGGAACGGTTGGCGAGTTCCCCGATCGTGAGCCAGTCGTCACCCAAATTAGAAACTCCCTTGACTTCAAGTTAACTTCAACTGCTACTTTGCTCGGCATGGTAGCAAATGGCGGATCGGGTCGGCTAACCCCACCGTTCGATCTCGGCGTCGAGGTCGAGGGGAAGCACCACACCCCTGTCCTCGTATTCCCCCCAATCCTCGCGAGGGAGCATCCACATGATCTCGAACTCGTTGCCGTCGGGGTCTGCTCCGTAGAGCGAGATTGTGGCCCCGTGATGGGACTGCCCCGTCAGATGGCCAGCCTCGTCTAGCGCCTCTCGAAACACCGCGAGGTGCTTGATGTCCTCGACCTGCCATGCCAGGTGATAGAGACCCACCGACCCACGTGGAGGCTTGTTGCCGGAGGTTTGGAACAACCCGAGGTCGTGATGGTTCTCGGACTTGGGTGCGCGCAGGAAGGCAGCTCCAAAGCGTGGTTCATCTGCTGCGACTGTGAAGCCGAGGACGTTCGCGTAGAAGTTCTTCGCTCGCTCGAGGTCGGAGACGAACAGGACTGCGTGGTTCAGGTCTAGAGAAGGCATTATCGCTATGGAACACGGCGGTGCCCGGCGAGATTCCTCGTAGTCACGCCAGCTGGCCTGCCAGCTCCTCAGGGTCGGAAGTCGGTAGGTCGCAGACGAAGCCACGACAGACGTAGGCAAGGGTCTTTCCGTTCTGCAGCCGTCCGGCGAGGAGGGGGATGGAGTCGGTCCCGGTGGACGATGCCGCCAGAGCCGTGTTGGGGCGAAACCGTGACCAGTAGACCCCGGATAGGTCCTCCCATTCCGGTCCGACGATCGCCAGCTCCCTGGAATTGCGCGCAGCATGCAGGACGGACAGGTGGTGGCCCACCATCGAAGGAAAGCGATCAATCAGCGTGGCAACGGATCCAAGGATGTCGTCAGCCCGGGCGAGGTAGGCATTGTCACCGGTGTACAGGCCAGCGATGAGAAAGGCCTCGGATGCCAAGGCGCTACCGCTGGGAAGAGGGTTGTCCGTGAAATCGGTTGGCCGTTTGGGAAGTTCGCTCGCTGCGTCATCCGTGGCATAAACGGAACCTCCGGGCCCGGCGAAGCGGTCCAATTGCCCCACCAGCCCGATGGCGTGGTGATACCACTCCTCCTCGCCGGTGGCGGCAAAAAGGGAGAAGAGCCCAACGGCCAGGGCGGCATGGTCATCGAGAAATCCGGGAACCGAGGTGCGACCCTCTCTCCACGAGCGCATCAGCCGTCCCTCCCGCACGAGGTGGGTGAGGCAGAACCGCGCGGCCGACCGGGCAGCGTCCAGCAGGTCGTCCTCACCAAGGACAGCTCCGGACTCGGCCAATGCTCGGATCGCCAGGCCGTTCCACGACGCGATCACCTTGTCGTCGAGGCCGGGACGAACCCGGGTTGATCTCGCATCGAGCAGGGCTCGACGGGCCTCGTCGAGGTTGTCCGGCGGATCGTCGCGGACGACACTCAGGATGTTGGATCCTTCGAAGTTTCCCTCTTCGGTGACCCCGTAGTACTCAATGACAGCCTCGGCGGCGTCGCCCAACACCTCTTTGATCTCTCGAGGGGTCCAAACATAGAACTTGCCTTCCACACCTTCGGAGTCTGCGTCTTCGGAGGAGAAGAGCCCGCCCTCCGGATGGCGAAGGTCACGGAGCATGTAGTCCAACGTCGACCGGGCCACCGCGATGAAGTCGGGACGACCGAGCTCGATCCCGGCCCACAGATACAGACGTGCGAGTTGCGCGTTGTCGTAAAGCATCTTCTCGAAGTGGGGCACGAGCCAATGAGCATCGACGCTGTACCGGGCGAAACCTCCCCCTATCTGATCGTGAATCCCGCCTGCCGCCATCTCGTCGAGCGTCTTCGTCACCATCTGCCCGGCCTCGGGCGCCCAGGGTTCCTCGTGGACTCGGAGCAGAAACTCGAAGACAGGCTGCTGAGGGAACTTGGGAGCGCCTCGGAACCCTCCGTGGGCGGAGTCAAAGGCCGAAGCGATCCTCCGGTAGGCCTCTTCGAGATGTGACGTATCGGGGGAGGCAGCTGAGGGGAGGGTTTGATCGATGGCATCGATGATCCTCGCCGCCTGCTCGGCGACATCGTCCCTGCGGATCGACCAGGCTCCGGCAACTGCATCCATGATCTCACCGAAGCTGGGCATCCCGTGGCGGGGCTCGGGAGGGAAGTAGGTCCCGGCGTAGAACGGCCTCCGGTCATGGTCCAGCCAAACCGTCATAGGCCACCCGCCGTGACCCGTCATGGCCTGGACCGCTTCCATGTATACAGAGTCGACGTCCGGGCGCTCTTCACGGTCGACTTTGACGTTGACGAACAGCCGGTTCATCTCCTCGGCGACGGCCGGGTCCTCGAATGACTCGTGGGCCATGACATGACACCAATGGCACGCCGCATAGCCGACGCTGAGCAGGACCGGCACATCCCGGCGTCGAGCCTCCTCGAACGCCTCATCGCCCCACTCATGCCAGTCCACCGGATTGTCCTTGTGCTGAAGCAGGTAGGGCGATGTCGCGTCGGCTAGTCGATTGGCCACTCAGCTCACATCCGTCAAGTCGGTATTCCGTCCTTGGGCTCGATCCACAGCGCTTCGGCCGCTCCAATCAACTCCCCGTCGTTTGTGGCCAGGGCCGACCGCGCCCAATGTTTGCGGCCTTCGGTCCGAATCGGCCAGGCGATCGCCACTATCGGCTCGCCCACTTCTGGAACACGGTGCACCTCTGCTGTCAGCTGGCCGAGAAGGGCAGTCGGGGCGCCAGGATTGGAGAAGAACGACGGGCAATCGAGCGCAGCCCAGACGTAGCGCGGTTCGATGTCCCCATCGGCTCCGGTCAGCGAGGCATCAGGTATCCAGGGAGCCGCATAGAGGGAATCGTCGAGGGGCCCGGCGAAGATGCGAAGCCCATCTCCGATGGCGCGCTCGGGCCCGCACACGAAACAAGTCGGGAAGGCGTGCTCGGTGAAACCCGCGTATCCCTTGGAGGCCTGCTCAGCCTCGGCGATCGTGGGAATGGTCGGCACGTCGATCTCCAGATCGGCCGAGGATGCCTCACCCACGACGACGTCCCCATCGGTGAGCGTTGCCTTCACGCCGTCGCTCTCGAGAACCAAGGGGCGGTCGAGTGGCGGCGGAACCCTGAGCCGCACTGACGCCACCCCGTCGACACCCTCAGCTATCACACCGCAGGAGTACCCGCCGTTGCCGGAGTTTGGCGGGCCGTTGAATCTCGACTCGATCCTTGTCTCCGTGATCATTCGTCGAACGTACCAAACATCGGGTTCAACAAGGCTCGATGTGTAGTTTCGCCTGTGAGGAGGTGAGCGATAG
>JAWWBL010000108.1:0-5834 GCA_033720975.1 Acidimicrobiia bacterium
CACCAACCCGTTGAGTGAACGCATCAGCTCGCCGAGGTCGAGTTCTCCTTCGTGATCGAATGACACCACCTGGCCTCTGGCGTGGACACCTGCGTCGGTCCGCCCGGCTACGGCTGTCTCCGGCACCTCGCCGAGAAGAGTCTCGAGGGCATCTTCGAGCACGCCTTGAATCGTCCGTTGCCCGGGCTGGCGGGCGTAACCCCTGAACTCGGTTCCGTCGTATGCGAGATCGAGCCGGATGACCGGCACGATCAGAGAAGAGTGCCGAAGACTGCAAACGGGACCCTGAACAACGCCCGCACCAGAGCGGCTGCCGCAAAGCCGATGAGGACGGCGGCCACTGTCTTGTTGAGTGCCAGGTCAGTCGCTTCCCTGGTGCCGACCACGAGCACGGCCAGATACCAGACGAGGCCCGCCACAGCCGCGAAGCCCCCCACGATCTCCAGAAGAAGTGGCAGGGTGGCGAGACCCTGCAGGGCGAGCAAGGATTGGGGGCGGTTTGTCGCCCCAAAGAGGCGGGTCGCGGCGAACCAGGTGGCGAACCCGAGAATCAGCCAGGAAACCACCGCACCGATCACGACGCTGAGGAGCCCGGTTATCGAGAAGGAGCCCGACCTGACCACGACCCAACCGAGATAGGTGGCCGCCCCAACCGACGCCACCACCAGGGCCCCGTCGGCCATTGCGTCGTCATCGAAGAACGCCTCGGTGAACGCGGTCTTGTCGAAGAGCGCCGCCCTACCGGCGCGGGAGAACATCTTCATGCCGGCACGGGAGGGTAATCCCTGCGCTCAGCGGCGGAGTCGGACCCGGTTGATGGTGTGGTCCCGAGCCTTCTCCAGGATCAGAGATGCCCTCTCCCGAGTGGGGAGGATGTTCTGGCGCAGGTTGACCTCATTGATGCTGTCCCAGATATCGCCCGCAACCTCGACTGCCTCTTCCTGGGACAGCGCCGCGTAACGCCGGAAATAGGCATCCGGCTGGGCAAAAGCGGTCTCCTTTAGAGCGAGGAACCGCTCGACGTACCACTCCTTGACATGTGCCGGGTCGGCATCGACGAACACGGAGAAGTCGAAGTAGTCCGATACGAAAGCGCCTTCTCCTCCCGCCTGAAGCACGTTGAGCCCCTCCAGGATGATGACGTCGGGCCGGTCCACCACCCGGTACTCGTCGACGATGTCATACCGGATGTGCGAGTAGACGGGCACCTCCAACGGCCCTTCCCCTGCCTTGGCTCTTGCAATGAAATCGAGCAACGCCCGGCGGTCATAGCTCTCGGGAAAGCCCTTGCGTTCCATGAGCCCTCGTTCCTCGAGCACCTCGTTGGGGTAGAGGAACCCGTCTGTGGTGACGAGGTCCACCTCGGGGTGGTGGGGCCACCTGGCCAGCAACGCTTGAAGAACCCGCGAGGCCGTCGACTTGCCCACTGCCACGGAACCGGCGACACCGATGACGAAGGGGATCGGCCTGGGTGGCGTGCCCAGGAACGTGTCTGTCACGGCGGCCAACTGGCGGCTCGCCTGGACTTCGAGATTGAGCAGCCGAGAGAGGGGCAAGAACACGTCTTGCACCATCTCCAAGTCCAGGACCTCGTTGATTCCCCGCAACTTCTCGATGTCGGACTCGTCGAGGGTCAAGGGCGTGTTGGCCCTCAGCTTGGCCCACTCTTCTCGTTCAAAATCGATGTACCTAGGCTGAGTCACCAGGTCAGGCTACCGACGAGGTTGCGCTGCGATGACCGGTAAACATCCGAAAAGTGCCCAAGGTGAGGCCGAATCGGCCGATGTAAGAGGCCATGGGTAGGTACGCCGGCTCACTCCGCACCCACGAAGAGGACCTTGCGCTGTCCGCTTCCCTGGAGCTTGAAAACGGCCGCGTCAAGATCAACATCGGAGAGACACCCATCGGCGACTGGCCTGTCCAGGAGGTGGAGTTCGAGAAGACCGACTCTGGATACCGCATCGCAGCCGAGGGTGACCAAGTCTTGCTCGACCTCGAGCCCAAGGATGCCGTAGCCCTGGGAATCCAGCTCAGCGACCTCAACTCCGGGAAGAAGAGCCGCCGCTCCAAAGCCAAATCCTCTCCGAAGCCGCGACGTGGAACGAAGTCGGACGAGGCGTCCAGTCCCGACGAGAAGCAGAGTCGCAGCCGATTCAGAAGGTCGAAGTCGCCTGACAACGCCGCGCCGGAGGTCCCGGCACCGGTCGAGCCGCTGCCCAGCCGCAACGAGCCGCTCCCCGCACCCTCACAGCAGGTCGAAGCCGAGCCTGAGCCAGCCTCCAACGAGGACGAGATCGCCCGCATCCTGGCCCGTATGGCCGAAGCCGAGCCAGAGCCGGCTGCCCCCACACCTGCTCCGCCGACTTCACCCGAGCCGGTCGCCGAGGTGGACGTTGAACCCAAGAAGTCGAAGAGAAAGGAACGGGCGAAACGACCCAAGCGCGACAAAAGGGAGAAGGCCCCGAAGACCCGGACCTCTCTCGGCACGCTCGTGAAGACCAAGACGCCGGCCTATCTCGACCGGGTCCTCGATGCCGTGGAACCCAAGCTCAAGCCGTACCTGCCCGCCTGGGTGTTCAACCGGTTGACCGTCCTGGTGGTCCTATTTGGGCTGTTGCTGATCCCGATCTTCCCGGGATTCATGGCGACAGTGCTGCTCGTACTGGGAGGCATCACCGTCATGTTCGGAGCAGTCGTCTACACCGACTCCGTTCTCTCCTCTCGTTTCCTCTATGGGCGGACCACGCCGAACCATGTCCTGGTGGTGGGAGTCTCCACCGTCGTCGTGGGCATCATCCTCACCCTCATCGCCACATAAAGAACTGGCCCGCCACTAGGGCGGACCAGTTCTCGCAAGCCAGGTGGAAAGTCTCAGACCAGCTCGATAACGGCCTCGTTGGCTCCATCACCACGCCGTGGGCCCAGCTTGGTGATCCGGGTGTAGCCGCCATTCCGATCCTCATACAAGGGGGCCACCTCCTCGAACAGCTTGGCGACGGCCTCTTTGTTGGTGATGGTCTTCATCACGACCCGCCGAGAGTGAAGGTCTCCTCGGCGAGCCTTGGTGATCATCTTCTCCGCCAGAGGTCGCACCGCCTTCGCCTTTGCCTCGGTGGTAGTCACTTTTCCGTGCAAGAACAGGTCGGTGGCGAGGTTTGCCATCATCAACCTGTGATGAGCGGGCGAGCCACCAAATCGGGGCCCTCTCCGGGGGCGTGGCATCAGCCCATTCCCCCCGCACTGGGTGAGTCGGCAAGGCTGAGGCCGAGCTCGTCGAGCTTGGCAATGACCTCGTCGAGGCTCTTCTGGCCGAAGTTGGTGATGTTGAGAAGGTCGTCTGAAGTCCTCTCGACCAGCTCTCCAACAGTCTTCACCTGGGCACGGCGCAGGCAGTTGCGCGGACGCTCCGACAGGTCGAGCGCTTCGATTGGAAGGTCGAGGTCGGGTGAACCGGAGACTTCGGGCTCTACGTCACCGAGTTCGAGACCCTGACCCTCACCGATGTCGGCGAACAGCCCCATCAGCTCGCCAAGCGTCTTACCGGCCGACGAGACGGCTTCGGAGGGCTCGATTGCCCCGTTGGTCTCGACGTCGAGGACCAGGCGGTCGAAGTTGGTCATCTGGCCGACCTGGGTGTTCTCGACTTTGTAGGCGACCTTGCGGACCGGGGAGAAGATCGAGTCGACGGGGATGACGCCGATTGTCGACGAGGCTCCCTTGTTGGCGTCCGACGTGCGGTATCCGACACCTGGGGCAACGGTCATCTCCATCTCGATGCGGCCCGAGGAGCTGAGGGTGGCAATGTGGGCGTCGGGGTTGACCACCTCTACACCTGCCGGCAGTTTCAGATCTGCGGCGGTGACATCTCCGGCACCTTTGGCCGACAGGTAGAGCGTCTGCTCATCGACACCTTCCATACGGATGACGATCCGCTTGATGTTGAGGATGATGTCAACGACATCCTCGACGACACCAGGGATGGTGGCGAACTCGTGCTCGACCCCTTCGATCTGGATCGAGGTGATGGCGGCGCCGGGGATCCGGCTGAGCAGGGTGCGGCGAAGGGTATTGCCAAGCGTGTAACCGAAACCGGGCTCCAGAGGCTCGACGACGATTCGTGATCGGTTCTCGGAGAGAGCTTCTTCTTCGATTTGGGGGCGCTGAACGATCAACAACTTGGGTTACCTCACTTCGAGTAGAGCTCGACGATCAACTGTTCGTTGATGTCGGTGTCGATCTGGTCACGACGAGGATGGGCGGCAACGACGATCTTGCGCTCGTCCCTGTTGACGTCCAGCCAGTCCGGGACCACGCGGTCCTGGGTGTCGACGGAATGTTGAATCATGATCAAGTCTTTGCTGCGGTCCTTCACGGTGACGACGTCATTGGGGCCAACCTGATAGGAGGGGATGTCCACCTTCTTGCCATTGACCTGGAAATGGCCGTGGTTGACCATCTGACGAGCCTGTGGCCTGGTCGCTGCCAGCCCGGAGCGCCACACGACGTTGTCGAGACGCTGCTCGAGAAGCATCAGCAAGTTGTCACCCGTGATTCCTTGGCGGCGTGCGGCCTCCTCGTAATAGCGGCGGAATTGACGCTCCAGCACGCCGTACATGGTGCGGAGCTTCTGCTTCTCACGAAGCTGGATCAGATAGTCACTCTCCCGGATACGGCCACGGCCATGCTCCCCAGGGGGGTAGGGCCTGCGGTCGACCGGGCACTTCTTCGATTGGCACAACGGGGTGCGGGCACGCCGGCACGCCTTGTGGCGAGGTCCTGTGTAACGGGCCATGGACTACCCGCGTCTCCGCTTTTTGGGACGGCATCCGTTGTGCGGGATGGGTGTCACGTCTTTGACCCACGTGACCTCCATCCCCATGTTCTGGAGCGTGCGGACTGCGGTGTCCCGTCCGGAGCCGGTGCCACTGACGATGACGTCGAGCTTGCGGATGCCGTGCTCTCCAGCGCGTCGCGCCGCTTCCTCAGCCGCGACCTGGGCGGCATACGGGGTGGACTTCCGGGATCCCTTGAATCCCACCGACCCGCCGGACGTCCAAGCAACAGAAGCCCCGGTCTGGTCGGTGATGTTGATGATGGTGTTGTTGAAAGTGGCCTTGATGTGAGCCTGGCCGTGCGAGATGTTCTTTCGCTGACGGCGTCGAACCCTCTTTGATCCTTGCTGGCGACTGGTCACTTGGTCACCTTCTTCTTCCCGGCGATTGCGACGCGGCGGCCCTTTCGAGAGCGGGCGTTGGTGTGTGTGCGCTGACCCCGCACAGGGAGCCCACGCCGGTGGCGTATGCCCTGGTAGCTGCCGATCTCGATCTTGCGCTTGATGTTCTGCTGTACCTCGCGACGAAGGTCACCCTCGACCTCATAGTTGGCCTCGATGAAGCGGCGCAGCTGCGCGGCCTCGTCATCGGTCAGCGATCGAACTCTGGTATCAGGGTCGATACCGGTCTCGGACAGGATCTGCTGGGCGCGCGTGAGCCCGATGCCATATATATAGGTGAGACCGATCTCGACTCTCTTGTCGCGGGGTAGGTCTACTCCTGCAATACGAGCCAATTCAGTTCATCCTTGCCGTTGCTTGTGGCGCGGGTTGGGACAGATCACCCATACACGCCCACGGCGGCGGATGATCCGGCACTTTTCGCACATCTTCTTCGTGGAAGGTCGTACCTTCATGTTCTCTCTCCAAACCTGACCCCACGCCCTCGGGCGCGAGCGTTTCCAGGCCACCATCGGCAACCGGAGCTGTTCGAGTGGTTGCGGGCGACGGTGCCCTGGCTCAAAATCCGCCCTTTCGGCCAAAGAAAGTGCGGCAAGACAAC
>JAWWBL010000109.1:0-5803 GCA_033720975.1 Acidimicrobiia bacterium
ACGTCCTCGAGGTCAACTGCACCCCAGCCCTCACCGGTCACCGCTTTCGTGAAGCTCTCACCCTTCCCCGTCGACCCTCGGGGGTTGCACGCAACTACCCCGTAGCCGGCGCCCACGTAGACCTGGAACTCGTCGAAAAACCCGTACCCGTACTGCGAAGCCGGTCCCCCATGAATGTTGAGCAGCAGGGGGACCGCTTCCTCTCCCTCGGGAAGGTAAACCCAAACGTCTATCTCGTGTCCGGCCGACCCGGTGGTGAAATGGTCCGGGCCAACCATTGAGACGTCACCCGTGTCGAGGTGGGTGAGTTGTCTGGTGCGGTCCTCGAAGGAGTACAGCTCGCCGGGCGAGGTGGGTGTGCTGTAGGTGGCGACAACCCGTCCCTCCTCAGCGTCATAGCCGGTCACCACCTGCTCACCGGTGACCACCTCATCTATGAGACCGGAAGGCGAGACTCGCACCAGCCCGAAACTTCCGGAATCCTCTTGGCCCACGATGGCATCGTCCCCATCCCAGGCGACTCGGGGCGGGCCCGCCGACAGAGACACCGAATTGCGATCGAGCTTCCCGGTGAGATCGGTGAGGGTTCCGTCTTCTTCGACCCGATAGAGAAGCGAGTTCACCGGGTAGACGGGGTTGGTATTGCCGAGTACATGGAGATGGCCCGAAGGGCTGTACGAGGTCTGCACCCAAAAGCCCCGGGGCGCCACCTGGATGGTCTCCCCGGTCTCCACACTCACCTCGAATACGTCGTTTCCCGAGCGGAGGCCCCTCGCGGGGTCCCGGTCGGAGATGAAAGCGATCCTCTTGCCGTCGGGAGACCACGACAGGAGCTCGTCGTCGTAATCGCCAGGCGTCAAACAGCGAGGGTCTTCAGATCCGTCGGGATCGACCAGCCAGATGTGGCGCCGCTTGTTGTGGATCCATCCCCGATTGTCGAAGCGGTAGGGCACCGACTTGATCCGTCGTGGCTTCCGCTTGCGCTCGTCATCGTCGAGCCCGGCCCACTCCTCGACATATGTGACCGCCACGACGGCAATCCTCTTGCCATCGGGCGACCACTCGAGTGCTTCCACTCCGCGGTCGAAGTCTGTGACGATGCGGACCTCGTCCCCGTCCGTGGAAATGATCGCCACCTGAGGCTTGGCCTCGTCGTCTTCTCGTCTGGTGAATGCGACCCGGGTGGCGTCGGGCGACCACCGAGGGTTTGTGTCACGGACTCCTTCCGTGAAGGGCCGGGCGCCGTTCGCATCGGCTATCCAGATGGTCTGGTCGTAGCGGTCGTCATCCAGGTTGGGGCGCGAAACGGTGAAGAGGACGGCTTCGCCGTGTGGTGAGATGCGTGGATCCGAGGGGATATTGAGCTTTGCCAGATCGGTGGGCTTCACTCCTCAGTGCTCCATCCCGCCTTGGGACCCTGCCACCATCCGCTGGGTGCGGGAAAGACCGGCCAGCAGCTCCGCGTAGAGCGGCATCCGCGCCGGAGCGCAACACTCGATCTGGAGTTCCCCGATCACTGCGCCGGCACCTTTCAGCTCCCCCAGAATGCGGTCGTGCGCCTGTGGGTCTGTGTCGAGTTTGCCGATGTCGGCGCGCACCCGATCCAGCGTCTGCTGGAGTGCTTCCATGCGAGGACTCCGATTGGGAACGCAGCAGTTGTCGTGCAACTCGGTGAGCACTTCGTCGCACTCGTCGAGGGTGGTGGAGGCCATCTCGGCAACGGAAAGGGAACTCACCCGGGCGATCGTAGAGTTCGACCGATACAAAGGGGCAGCTTCATGTGCCAAACTGTGGTTTAGTTGGATCGAGGTGAGGCCATGACGGCCGTCAACATGGCGCCGCACCGGGTCGGTGCTGGCGAACCAGATCGATTGGTGCTCTTGCCGCCGACGCTGCACGCAATCGCAATCCTCGGAATCCCTGTGGCCGTTGTGTCGGCTACCGGCGGAACGGACGCCATCGGCTTTTGGGTAGAAGCGCTCTTCCACCTGATAGTCGCCTTCACCCTGGGTGCCGCCATGTTCGCTCTGGTCGGGTATCTGATACTGGCGCCGATCAACCGCCTTCGGCGTCGATTCCGGCCGAGCAAGAACGATGACCTCGTGACCTACGGTCTGGTGTCGATGTTCCTGCTCGGTGGGACGATCTATTTCCTGACCGAGCCAACCCTCGGCAGTTTCCAGGTGGATCTGCCAACCGGCTCACCAAACACCGGCGCCTTCCTCGTCATCGTTGGCTCTGCTGGCATGGGCTGGGCCCTCTTCCGATCCGCGTCTGCGATTCGACGGCGGATAGGACGGCAGCGTTCGCCCCAGATCCTGACGTCTCAAGGGTCCCGTTCCAGTCGGCCCTGGGGGGTGAGTCCCGAGGAGCCGAACGATGAGTTCTGGTCTGCAGACGTGGTGGTCGCCTGGAGATCATGGGCATGGGACGGCAGATCGCTCCACGGGTTTCGGGTGGCGTGGAAGGATTCGACGTTCGTCGCCGTGTGCGAAGGCTGTCGGCGCTCTCCGGGCTGGGATCACGCTTGCGGTATCTATGCGACCCGGGATCGAGAGGATGTCGAGTTGTTCGGCCAGGTGCCGGTCATCGGCCGTGTCGAGATGTGGGGTGACGTCGTTGAACACGAGTTTGGCTACCGATCGAGCCACGCTCGGATCACCGACATGTGGGTGGACTCTCCTGTACACGCCCGCCGCCTGGGGCGCTCATATCCCGATGTCCGGGTGTGGGAAGGGATGCCAGTCAAGAGCAGGGAGGTTTGCCATGGCGAACATAGGTAAGCCTGTGAGGAGGATCCGGATCGAGCCGGAGCGTTCACCGAAGCAGCCGGCTGAGCCCAAGAAAGAACCGCGACGCCCTCAGCCGGAGCCTCGCAAGGTCCGCTGACGGGATTACTCCTCCTGGGCGACGAGTCGCTCCATGATCCGCTGGTTGACGATGTCGTTGTATTCGGGGTGTCTTCCAAGCCAGGCCGCCACAAACGGGCACAGCGGAACGATGGTTTGCCCCTTTGATCGGACGTCGTCAAGTGCGAATCGCACGAGGACCGAACCAACTCCTCTTCCTTCGTACTCCTCGGCGATCTCGGTGTGATAGAAGAAGTGGATGCCGGGCCCGCGTAGGTGGTACTCGGTGTACCCGACTATCTCGCCGTCGACCTCTACCACGTAGCGGCTGTTGTCCGGGTCGTGCCTCGCTCGGGCTTTTGTGTCCATTGGAGGCGGCAATGTAGACGAGGAATGCCAGGGGACTAGTCCGGGGGGGCATTGTTCGACTGTCCCTTATGGGCTCACCCATCCCGTCGTAGCCTGGCTGGCATACAACCGATTGGGAGGCTTCCGTAAGTGGGAGACATGGAAACGAGGGATCCTGTAGGTCAAGCGGGACCCGAGACGTGTGGTCATCCGGTCACGTCGAGCTCGGTGATCGCAGGCATGCGCCGCGTCGTCTGTGAGGCCTGCGGGCACGTGAGCGTCGAGTACGTTTCAGACACGGTCAGGCTGTTTCCCGCGCCTGATGTGGAGGTCGACCTGACTGGTGGTTCGGTCGGCGCTTTCCGGGCGGGTCAGCGGAAGTGTTTCAGGTGTCGGGGGAAGGCATTGTTCATCACCCCACTGGGGTTGGGGTGCACTGCACATGCCTGGGAGGCAGCGGCGGAGCAGGAGGCCATGGGCCGGGATCTTTGGATCCCGATTCGAATCGAGTCCTGAGCCAAGCCGCATGTGGTGGAGCGCTGTTGGGGCAGCGCTCCACCCACTGACTTCAGGCGGGGGAGGGGAGCGCCTCGCCCGTCTCCACGAGGCTCTTCAAACCGGAGATGATGTAAGGGAGCCCATTTGCGAAGTCGTCCAGCGTCTTCGAGTCGAGCCCGATGTCATACAGCTCGACGGTCAGCTGCACCATCCCGTTCACCTCGGCCAGCGCCCACACCTCCCGAGCCGGTCCTTCTGCGATCAACGCTTCGTCCCATAGGGCTTGGAAGGTGAACTCCAACCTCTTCGGGGCGTCGATCGAGATGATGTGGCCCTCCGAGGCCTTCCGACCGTCCGGGTAGAAGTAGTTCATCTCCGAGCCAACCTCCCAGTCCGAATCCACGAGCGTGCCGTAGAAGTACTGGGAGGTCATGTCGGGATTGACGATCGCGTCCCAGACCTCCTCGACGGTTGCCTTGATGAAGGCCTTGTAAACGTGTGCCGGTCGTTCCATTTGCTTCTGCTCTCCTGTTTCCAGACGAGCCTTGATGCCGGTGATCGCCCCAACCCTTGGCTCGGCGTACTTGGTGATCCAGCGATCGTGGATCAGCTTGATGGGGACGGGATTGAGGTAGTGATACTTCGATCTTCCCTGTTTCCGGGTCGTCACCAACCCAGCCTCCTCGAGAACCCGGAGATGGTTCATGACGCCAAATCGGGTCATGTCGGGGAGCAGACCGGTCAACTCACCGAGCGTTTGCCCATCACGCTCATAGAGGGCATCGAGGAGAATCCTCCGCCCGGGGTCGTTGATCGCCCTGAACACCTCGTCCATGGCTTCCATCATATGTGAGTAAATACTCACATGTCAAGAACGTAAGTAGGGTTCGGGCCACCCAACGGCCGAGGAGTATCGCAATGGAAAACCATCCACATGCCCAGAAGTATCGAGATGTCCATGAAGCCTTCATGTCGGGTGAGGGCCCAGCGCGGATGCTGGACCTTCTCGCAGATGACGTGGTCTGGCATCAGATCGGCGGAGAGACCCTCAACGGCAAGCAGGCCGTTGCTGACTCGTGGGCCATGCTTGACGCTGGTGTGGACTTCTCCTTGGAGTTGCACGACGTCATCAGCAACGGAGAGCATCTCGTGGGGCTGGTCGAGGCGAGCGTGAAGGCAGGGGACGAGTCGTTCAACTATCGGACCGCTGAGATTGCTCACGTGAACGACGAAGGCAAGATCACCGAACGCTGGGCGTTCTCCGACGATACCCAGGCGATCATCGATTTCTTCGGCCGGCTCGGCTAGGCCAACACCGGTTCCACCTACTCTGCCCTGACCATGGCGGTCAAACCCAAGGTCAGGTACTGGTCGCGCGACCTTCCCGAGGGAGAGTGGGACGCAGTGGTCATCGGCTCGGGGATGGGCGGGATGACGTCGGCCGCAATCCTCGCCAAGTTGGGCAAGCGGGTTCTGGTCATCGAACAGCACACCATTCCCGGCGGCTTCACCCAGACCTTCCAACGTCCCGGATACCGCTGGGATGTCGGGGTCCACATCGTAGGGGAGATGACGGAGCGGAGTTACGTGGGTCGGCTTCTAGCGGATCTGACCGAAGGACGGCTGGCGTGGGAGTCGGTGGGGGAGATCTACGACGAGTTCAACTTCCCCGACGGGTTCACGATCGGGTTGCCTGACTCAAAGCCCGCCTTCAGGGACACCCTCTACGAGTACTTCCCCGATGAACGGGCCGCGATCGATCGTTATCTCGACATGGTCAGGTCGGCGGCACGCGCCGCTGCCGGTTACATGCAATCTCGGGTCGTCCCCGCCTTTCTCGCCCCCGGTGTCAAGCGGAAAGCAGCGAAAGCGGCAATGCCCTTCCTGGATCGTTCCACTTCCGACGTCCTGAAAGAGCTCACTGACGACTACCGGTTACGCGCCGTTCTCGCCGCGCAATGGGGCTATTACGGGTCGACGCCCGAGAAGTCGTCATTCGCCATGCACGCGCTGATGGTCGCCCACTTCCTGTGGGGCGCCTACTACCCGGTCGGATCGGCCGAGTCGATTGCCCGGGAGATGCTGCGAACAGTCGCCGACGCCGGCGG
>JAWWBL010000110.1:0-5798 GCA_033720975.1 Acidimicrobiia bacterium
CCTGCCAGCCTCGCCTCGCCAGGCCGATCTGATGGTGGTTGCGGGCACAGTGACCGACAAGATGGCCCCGTCAGTGCGCAAGCTGTACGACCAGATGCCAGACCCGAAGTACGTCATCTCAATGGGCTCCTGCTCCAACTGTGGCGGCCCCTATTGGGACTCCTACTCGGTGACCAAGGGTGTCGACCAAGTGATACCGGTCGACGTCTATGTCCCCGGTTGCCCGCCCCGCCCCGAGGCGCTCATGGATGGAATCGTCCTCCTTCAGAAGATCATCAAGAACGAAGACATCAAAGAGAAGTGGAACCGGCGTGACCTCGAGCCCGTCTGACACCGAAACTACTCCTCACCCGCTCCAGGACTTTGCCGACTCGGTGGCCGCGGTTGTGGCCGGGACAGCCGAGATCAACTTCGACACCGTCAAGGTTCGGGTCTCACCCGAAGACTGGGTCGAGACCCACCAGTTGGCCAGAGACCACCTCGGGCTGACGTTCTTCTCCTGGCTGTCGGCAACAGACTGGTCGAACGAGGTAGCCGTTGGCGACGCGCTCAACGACGAGGTCGAAGAGCGGGTGGAACTGCTCACCTTCGTCAGTGACCTCAGCGAGGGGAAGGGCGTCATGTTCTCTACCGACCTCACCCATGACGAGCCGCGAATCGCAAGCCTCGTTGCCATCTTTCCGGGCGCCAATTGGCACGAGCGAGAGGCGGCGGAGATGTTCGGGATCGATTTCGAAGGACACCCCGGGCTGGATCACATCTACCTGCCCGACGGCTTCGTCGGCAATCCCCTCCGCAAGAGCTACCCGCTGCTCAGCCGCGAGGTCAAGCCGTGGCCGGGGACTGTGGATGTCGAGGGAATGCCCGACGAGCCGTCTACGGAGAATCCGGAGAGCTGATGACGGTCGACGAGCACGCCATCCGCCAGTTGAGCGAGGCCGCGGTCTCGGTCGAGCTCGAGACCGAGGAGATGACCCTCAACATCGGTCCTCAACACCCTTCGACTCACGGAGTTCTGCGGCTCGTCGCCAGGGTTGACGGGGAGCGGGCCTTCGACGTGCGGCCGGTCATCGGATACATGCACCGGGGATACGAGAAGCTGTCGGAGGTGCGGACATACCCTCAGATCACCGCACTGATCAACCGGATCGACTGGGTCGCTGGCTACGCAAATGAAGTCCCCTTCATGGTGGCGACAGAGAAGCTCATGGATATCGAGGTGCCGGAGCGGGCGCAGTTCATCAGGCTGATCCTCACCGAGATGGCGCGAATTGCCTCCCATTTCATGTTCATGGCGTCCTATCCCCAGGAGCTGGGCGCGCTCACCCCGATCATGTTTGCCCTCAGAGAGCGCGAGCGGGTGCTGGACCTCATCGAGAGCGTCACCGGCGGCCGGTTCCACCCGAATTTCAACAGGATCGGCGGCGTCAAGCCGGCGTACGGCGCCGGCTCGACCACTCGCAAGCAGCCTCAAGACCTCCCTGCGGGCTTTCTCTCGGGAGCGAACGAAGCGATGGGGAGGGTGCTCGACGTCTGCGACGAGCTGGAGGCCCTGGTTGCCGGCAACGACGTCTTCCTAGCTCGAACCAAGGGAATCGGCATCATCCCGCCCGAAGTGGCCTCCTCCTATGGGTTGTCCGGCCCGAACCTACGAGCTTCGGGTGTGGGGTTCGACCTCCGCAAGGTCGCCGATTACCTGCCCTACGAGCGGTTTGAGTTCGACGTCATCACAGCCGAAAGAGGGGACTGCTGGGATCGATGGTGGGTTCGCCTCCAGGAGATACGGGAGGCCGCCAAGATCGTCCTCCAAGCCGTGGACGCCATACCTCCATCCGGACCGCTTCAGGCCAAGGTGCCGAAGATCATCAAGGTGCCCAAGGGTGAGACCTATGTGCGCGCCGAGAATCCGAAGGGCGAGATGGGCTATTACCTCGTCTCCGACGGCGGAACTGGGCCATACCGGCTCAAGATCCGCTCGGCGAGCTTCTCGAACCTCTCCATCCTGCCATGGGTTCTGGAGGGTGTGCTGGTGCCGGACATCATCGCCATCATGGGCTCGCTCGACTTCGTGCTGGGGGATGTGGACCGATGATGATGGGGACTGACTTTGCCCCCTCCGTCTCGGCCTTCGGCCGAGCCACCTCCCCCGCTCCAGCAGGGGAGGAAACGGGCGCAGCCCGGGGAGGGGGGCAGCTCAGATGAGCGGGATTCTCGACGCGCTCACCGATTTCTTCGCCAACCCTTGGGCGCTGTTGGCGTTGAAGGTGCTCATTGTCGCCACGGTGGTGCCGGTCGTCGGCTTGGTGCTCGGGTTCGCCGAGCTCAAACTCTCGGCGAAGATGCAGTCGCGCGTCGGTCCCTACTTCGCAGGCGGGCGTTGGGGCTGGGCCCAGTTGATCGCCGATGCGGTGAAGGGGTTCCAGAAGGAAGACCTGATACCGGACGAGGCTGACCATCCCGTATTCAAGTTGGCGCCCTATCTGGTTCTGGTGGGCACCTTCGCCCTACTCGTCGTGGTTCCATGGGGGCCCGGGCTGGTCTTCTGGGATCTACCCGTCGGCGTCTTCTACGCCCTGGCCATCTCCTCGCTCTCCACCATCGGCGTACTCATGGCCGGGTGGTCCTCGGCCAACAAGTATTCGCTCATGGGAGGCTTGCGCGCCGCGGGCCAGTTGATCGCTTACGAGCTCCCCCTGGTCCTCGCGGTCATCGGCTCAGTGATCATGGCCGAGACCATGAGCCTCTCGGGGATCGTGGAGGCACAGATCGAGGCGGGCTTCCCCTACGTCCTGGTGCAGTTCCTCGGGTTCGGCATCTTCATGATCGCCGCCCTCGCCGAGCTGACCCGGATCCCCTTCGACATGCCGATCGCCGAATCGGAGCTGGTGATGGGGTATCTGACCGAGTATTCGGGGTTCCGCTTCCTCTTCTTCTTCATCGGCGAGTACGCAAACATGTTCACGATGTCGGCGATAGCCGCCACCTTGTTCCTGGGTGGCTACTGGCTGCCTGGCATTCCCGAGTCGATGCTCACATTCCTGGGGCCTGTCATCCTCCTTGCCAAGGTCTTCCTCCTCGCCTTCGCCATGATCTGGTTCCGCTGGACGTTCCCGCGGTTCCGTGAGGATCAGCTCCAGACGCTGGCATGGAAATGGCTGATCCCGCTGGCTCTGCTCAACATCGTGCTCACAGCGGCTTTCAAGGTGGTGTTCTGATGGCAACCAACGGCGGTCGGACAATCCCTGGCAGGGGACTTCTCAAGGGTCTCGGTGTCACGTTCGCCACGATGATCAAGACCATCTTCTTGCCGCACAAGTACTTGGCCACGGTCAACTACCCGCTCGAGAAGGAGACGCCGGTCCCTCGGGCCCGTGGCGTCATCGCTCTCGATCAGGAGGCGTGCACAGTCTGCATGTTATGTGCCCGACAGTGCCCGGATTGGTGCATCTACATCGAGGGGCACAAGGAGGAGATCCCTCCGGAGAAGCCGGGTGGGCGTGTCAAGGTCCGCGCGAAGCTGGACCGTTTCGACATCGACTACGCCCTGTGCATGTACTGCGGAATCTGTGTCGAGGTGTGCCCCTTTGACGCTCTCTTCTGGAGCCCCGAGTACGAGTACTCGGAGTCGAAGATGGGCAACATGCTTCATGACATGGACCGTCTTCAGGATTGGCTCCAGACGGTCCCAGAGCAGCCAGGGTTGGAGCGATGAGGGGCGCGGAGGTTCTTGGATGACGTTTGGGGACTGGATCGCTGAGCCGGTCAACTGGACCTTCGCCGTGATCGCCCTCGCGGTGCTGGCCTCCGGGTTCCGCGTTGTCACCGCCAAGAACGTGGTCCATGCCGCGTTGTTCCTGGTCGGCGCCCTGGGAGGCACCGCAGCCTTGTTCCTGCTGATGAGCGCCGAGTTCGTTGCCTGGGTTCTGGTCCTGGTCTACATCGGAGCGGTCATTGTTCTGTTCCTGTTCGGGATCATGATCACCCGTGCCCCCACCAACATCGATGAGGGCCTCGACTCGGATCAGAAGGCCTTGCCCGCCCTTCTCGCGGTCGCCGTCTTCGGCCTCACCGCCTGGGCCGCGTTGGACGGCTTCGGGTTGACTCTGCTCTCTACTACCGGCGAGGCGATACCCACCGAGGTCGTGGGCGAGTCCCTCCTGGGTCGATTCGTGATTCCCTTCGAGGTGGTGTCGTTTGTGTTGCTGGCAGCATTGATTGGTGGCATCACCATCGCGAGACGGGACCTGAGCCCCGCGGAGGAAGAGGAAAGGGCCGCGGTCTGATGCTTTTGAACCAGTTCCTCGTTCTCGGTGCCGCCCTGTTCGCGATGGGTGTCTACGGCTTGCTCGTCCGACGCAACATCGTTTTGATCCTGCTCTCGGTGGAGCTGATGCTCAACGCGGTCAACATCAACCTGGTCGCCTTCGAATCGGTTCTCGTGAGCTCCGAGGCAATCGGGCACGTATTCGCCATCTTCGTGATAACCGTGGCGGCCGCCGAGGTGGGTATCGGTCTGGCCATCGTCCTCTTGATCTTCAGGAACCGTAAGTCAGCCAACGTCGACGACCTGAGCCTGATGCGATGGTAGAGGTCATGATGGTCGGCCGACTTTGCCCGCGTGTCCCCTCCAGGGTCAGCGTCTCGCCGCGCCTGGGATTCCACCTCGATCCGTCCGAGCGAAAGTGGTTTGCCGGACAAACAGACGCCGGTCGGCCGACTGCTGCGGCGCCCGGGATCGGTGATTGTCGATGACCCAACTCTGGGCCGTCGCCGCCGAGGAAGGCGAGCAGCTCCTCCACGCCGGGGACGGGGGCTTCTGGGCCGACACCGCCGGGATCATGCTCATCCTCCCCTTTGTTGCCTTCGGCCTGATCATGGCCGTTGGCAAGAGGCTCAAATACCAGGGCGGCGAGATCGCCGTCGGCGCCCTGGCGATAAACCTGGTCTGGGCCACGGTCCTGTTCGTCATGAACATGACGGGAGGTGTCCTGGATCAGACCACGTTCGAGATCGCACGCATCGGAAGCGGCCTCGTCTTCGAGCTGGGCTGGATGGTCGACGGCCTGTCGATCATGATGTATTTCCTAATCAATTTCGTCGGCCTGCTGGTTTTCATCTACGCCCTCGGGTACATGCACGGAGACCGCAGAGTCGACTGGTTCTTCGCTGCCTTCTCCCTATTCGCAGGGGCGATGTTGATCTTGGTGGGTGCTCCCAACCTGGTGCAGCTCATCATCGGTTGGGAGGGCGTCGGCCTCGCCTCCTACTTCCTGATCGGCTTCTTTTGGGAGGACCTCGACAACGTCAAGGCCGGCAACAAGGCCTTCCTCACCAACAAAGTCGCCGACGTCGGCCTCATCCTCGGAGCGATCATCGTTGCTGTCGCAATCGGCAGCTTCGACTTCGGGGATCTCGCCAACGCCGCCGTTGAGCACTCCGCCGAACTGGGTGCGGTCGCCCTGATTGGAGGTGTGTTGCTCTTCGTGGGGGCGATGGGCAAGAGCGCTCAGTTCCCGTTCCACATCTGGCTGCCCGACGCGATGGCGGGCCCCACCCCCGTCTCGTCACTGATGCACGCGGCGACGATGGTCACCGCCGGTGTCTACCTCATGGCCCGTGTCTTCCCCCTGTTCCAGAACCTCGCCATGGATATTCGCCCATGGATGGTCTGGATCGGCGCGATCACCCTGTTCGCCATCGGGCTCCTGGCGCTGGTAGCCGATGACATCAAGAAGGTCCTCGCCTACTCGACGGTGAGCCAGCTCGGCTACATGATGACCGCCGTGGCCGCCGGCGGA
>JAWWBL010000111.1:0-5738 GCA_033720975.1 Acidimicrobiia bacterium
GCGGAAGTCGAGCCCGCCGCGCCGTAGCCTCCAGATCTCGTCGTCGCTCATGTCGGCGACCAGTTCCTTGGTCCGCGGGTCCTTCCCGAAGAAGTGCTCCCGCACGAATGCGCCATCTTCCGCCTTGTAGCGCTGATACTCGCCGTCCACGGTCGAGTTCATGACGTTGACCAGGGCGCCTTCGGTGTCCCGTGCGAGCAGGGCGTCCCATCCGCTCCCCCAGATGACCTTGATCACGTTCCAACCCGCCCCCCGGAAAATGGCCTCGAGCTCGGTGATGATCTGGCCGTTGCCTCGCACCGGGCCGTCGAGCCGTTGGAGGTTGCAGTTGACCACCCAGATCAGGTTGTCCAGGCCCTCTCTCGAGGCCAGGGTGATCGATCCCAGTGTCTCGGGCTCATCGGTCTCACCATCCCCGATGAAACACCACACCCTGGAGGAGGAGGTGTCATCGAGGCCCCTGTTCTCCAGGTACTTGTTGAACCGGGCGTGGTAGATGGAGTTGATGGGACCCAGGCCCATCGAAACGGTGGGGAACTCCCAGAAGTCGGGCATCAGCCGGGGATGCGGATAGCTCGACAGGCCGTCGCCGTCGATCTCGAATCGAAAGTTGTCGAGGTGCTTCTCGTCGAATCGACCCTCGAGGTAGGCGCGGGCGTAGATCCCGGGCGCGGCGTGGCCCTGTATATAGACATGGTCGCCGCCGCCGGGAGCGCTCTTTCCCCGGAAGAAATGGTTGTACCCGATCTCGTAGAGTGTGGCCGACGAGGCGAAGGTCGAGAGGTGGCCGCCGATGCCCTTCTCACGGTGGTTCGCCTTCACCACCATCACGGCCGCGTTCCACCTGATGAATCGGCGTATCCGCCGTTCGATGTGCTCATCACCGGGGAACTCTGGCTGCTCCTCGAGGGTGATCGTGTTGATGTACGGCGTCGTGACCGCTCCGGGAACACCGAGGCGGGTCTCGTGGGCGCGCTCGAGCAGTTTCGCAAGGAGGTAGCGGGCCCGAACCGGGCCGTGTTCCTCCGCTACGGCATCGAGAGACTCGATCCACTCCCGCGTCTCGACGGGATCGGTGTCGTGGAGCTGGTTGACGTACTCGTCGCCAATCGTCTCGCCCAGGTCGGAAGGCATGGCACCAGGTTAGTTATGCACTGAATTCCCGGGTCCCGGCGCCCCCAAGCCAGGGCCCGATGACGCTCACCAGGCGGACGGGTGCATCGAGCTGCGGAGTGTGGCCGGTGTTCTCGAGTTGGACCAGTGTCCAGTCGGGACGGAGCGAGCACATCCATTCGACAGCGGTCGGCGAGACGATGTGATCCGAGGTGCCTTGGACGACCAGAGTCGGCGCCACGATGTCGCGGATCATCTCAACGAATTTCCAAGGCCTGGCGAAAAGCTTCGCGATCTGGGTTGCTGTCGAAGGGACTGCGTCCGCGGCCCAGGGCAAGTGACGGCGCCTGGCCGCTAACGCGGTAAGAGCCTCTTGAACCTCGAGCGGGACATTGCCTGCGTGATGGGTGATCATCTGGAGGCTGACGCGAACCATCTCCCTAGGTGAATATGCGGAGATGAATCGCTTCGAGATCAGCCGGCCCACCCCTGGAGTGGCCTGCAGTGCCAGGCGCCATGCGGTCGGCCAATCGAGCCGAGGGTCCGGGAAGCGGGGTGGTGTCGCCGGCGAGATCAGGACTAGACGACTCACCAGGTTCGGGTGATCGGCGGCCACTCGCTCCGAGATGAGCGCGCCCATCGAGTTGGCGACAACCGTGGCGGGCGGACCGACATGATCTATGTAGTCGGCCAGAGCCTCAGAGTGGGTTTCGAGGGACCAGTCCAACCCTGGTGGTGATAGCCCAAATCCAGGGAGGTCGACGGCCATGGCTCGGCCGAACCTCGCGATGTGGGGCCCGAGCGCGTCCCACGTGACGGCCGAGCCACCCAAGCCATGGACGAGAACGATGGCTTCCCCGTTGCCTCCGTAGTCCTTGTGGTGTAGAAGTCCGAAGGCTATGTCGGCGTAGGTGTGCGACACCGTTGAAGGCTACCGGTGCCCTCGCCATACAATCGGACGTGTCTATGAGAGTCCTCCTGCTGTCCACCTACGAGTTGGGGCGCCAGCCGGTCCACCTCGCCTCGCCCGCTGCCGCGCTGTCCGCCGCCGGGCATGTGGTTCGCATGACCGACTTGTCGGTGGATGCCATGTCCGATAGTGACGTCGATTGGGCCGACGCCGTTGCCATTTCAGTTCCGATGCACACCGCAACCAGGCTTGCCATAACAGTCCTCGACAGAATCCGGGAGCGCCGCCCCGAAATCCCAACCGCTGCCTACGGGCTCTATGCGGGCCAACTGGCGGGCCGCGTGGACGCCACGCTGGAGGGAGAGTACGAACCGGGGCTGTCGGCCTGGATCGACGGCACTGTCAGGGGACACGTGAGACATATCGGGAAGTCCCAGTTCATCGTCCCCAAACGGGACGAATTGCCTGCCCTGGATTCCTACGCACGGCTTGATCTTGGTGACGAGATGGTCCTTGCCGGGGCCGTGGAAGCGTCACATGGATGCCGGCACCGCTGCCGCCACTGTCCCATACCAGCCGTGTACGACGGGAGGATCCGTGTTGTCCCCTCCGAGGTAGTCCTCGACGACATCGATCGGCTGACCGCGGGCGGTGCCCGTCACATCACCTTTGGTGACGCCGATTTCCTCAACGCGCCAAAACACACAATCGGAGTCTTGGAAGAGGCCCATTCCCGCCACCCTGAGATCACTTTCGACGTCACAGTCAAGGTCTCTCACATCCTCGACCACTCCGAAGTGTGGGACCAACTCGCCGGCCAGGGGCTCCTGTTCGTGGTGAGCGCATTCGAGAGCGTCGACGATGAGACACTGGAGATCCTCGACAAGGGACACACCGTCGGCGACATGGTGGAGGCTCTCGACATCACACGAGCCGCCGGTATCTATCTACGTCCCTCCTGGCTCCCCTTTCTGCCGTGGACCACAAGCGACCACGTAAGAGAGCTATTTCGCTTCATAGCCCAGCACGACCTGGCGGCTGTCACCGACCCGGTTCAGCTCGCGATCAAACTACTCATACCTAAGGGCTCCCTCCTCGAGAGCCACCCCGCTGTCACTCCCTACCTTCGGGGCTACGACGAGGACGGGCTCACTTGGCAGTGGGCTTTTGCCGACCCCGAGTCCGAGCGTCTCAGCAAGGAGCTCGAGGCGATTGCCGCCGCGGGTTCCGACTGTGGCGAGCTCACCCATGAGACCTTCGCCAGCATGTGGCGAGCCGTCGAGGCGATCACCGCCGCGAACCTCGGGTCGGTTCCCGAGGCAGGAGATCCGGCACCGAGGCTCACCGAGAGTTGGTTCTGCTGCGCCGAGCCCACCGCTTCACAATCACTGTCGATCGGATCGCGCCAGGGCTAGGGTCGCTGCCCCTAAGAAGAGGGACGGGCGCGTGGCAGAGGTACTGACTGCAAACAACCTGGTGAAGCACTTCGGCGACATCAAAGCGGTTGACGGCGTTTCGCTGTCGATTGGTGCCGGGGAGACCTTTGGGCTGCTCGGCCCCAACGGCGCGGGGAAAACGACCACCATTTCAATCATTGCCGGGCTACTCGAGCCGAGCGCTGGTGAAGTGAATGTGATCGGGGAGCGGATCTCAACCCGTTCGACGATGGGAAAGCAGCACATCGGTCTCGTTCCGCAGGACCTCGCGATCTACCCCGACATGACCGGTGCTGAGAACCTTGCCTTCTTCGGCCGTCTGTACGGGATGGCCTCTGACGGTTTGTCGGACCGAGTTGACGAAGTGCTGGATGTTGTAGGTCTAGCCGAAAGGCGCGATGACCTCGTCAAGGAATACTCAGGGGGCATGAAGCGACGGCTGAACATCGGGGTGGGCCTCCTTCACAAGCCTCGCCTCCTCATACTGGACGAGCCCACCGTCGGGGTGGACCCGCAGTCGCGCAATGCGATCCTGGAGTCGGTGGAGAGCCTCTCCGAAGAGGGCATGGCCGTCCTCTACACCACCCATTACATGGAGGAGGCCGAGCGCCTTTGCGACCGGGTCGCGATCATCGACGAGGGAACCGTTAGGGCAGAGGGGACCCGCCGGGAGCTGGTTTCGATCGTGGGCGAAAAGGACCGGGTAGCAATCACAGGGGGCGGAGCCCTGGGGTCGGCCGCCGAATCGGTTCGGTCCCTTCCGACGGTATCGGAGGCTTCGGCGACGGACCACAGCCTCGAGATCCTGGCCGACGATGCATCGGCGATACTGCCCACCCTCTTGTCGACGGTGTCCGGTGCTGGCGTGTCGATATCGGGAGTCGAGGTGGTCGAGCCCAACCTCGAAGCGGTCTTTCTCCACCTGACCGGGAAGGCGTTGAGGGACTGATCGTGCTGGCGGCGCTGCGAATCGCTGGCAAGGACCTCAAGCTTCGACTGCGCGACCGCTCGGCCATCATCACCGGTGTGATCGCTCCCCTCGCTCTGGCGGTGATCTTCTACTTCGTGTTCGGCTCCGCGTTCGGTGGGGCTGGCGGGCTGGACCTGGAGTATGGGATCGTCGATCTCGACGGGTCAGAGGTGTCGACACCGCTCGTCGGCGTCCTCGTTGAGGCCGAGGAGGCGGGGCTGCTCGTGGTGGAGGAGTATCCCGACAGGGGCCCGGCGGAGGCGGCCCTGGGTGAAGAGATCGACGCTTACATCGTCATTCCGCAGGGGTTCGGCGACCTGGTGGTCGGTGGTAACGCGGCCAGCATCGAGGTCGTGGGGGACGTCGACGCTCAGACTTCGACGCTCATCGCGGGTTCGATCGCCGAGCAGTACGCCGCTGGTGTCGAGTCAGGGCGGCTGGCTTTCATCACGGCTCAGACACTGGGCGGTGCGTCTCCAGCCGGTGACCCGGCGACAGCGGCCTTCTCCTACGAGATGGTCGATATGGCGGCAGAGACGCGCCAGCTCAACCCAGCGACCTATTTCGCCGCCGGCATGGCGGTGTTCTTTCTCTTCTTCACGGTTCAGTTCGGAGTGCTCGGGCTTCTCGAAGAAGAGCGGGATGGGACCCTCACGCGGCTCCTCGCGGCTCCGATAGGTCGCCGCGCCGTGGTATCGGGCAAGGCGATCCTCGCCTTTGCCCTCGGTGTCATTGCGATGACGGTGCTGGCGGTCTCCACTCAGCTCATCATCCCGGGCGCCGAGTGGGGAGCTCCGTTGGGGGTTGCCCTGCTCATTGTCACGGGGGTCCTGGCAGCTGTCGGGATCATGGGCTTGGTGGCTTCGGCTGCAAAGACCGCCGAGGGTGCGGGAAACCTCGGGTCGATTATCGCTGTGATCCTCGGCATGCTGGGTGGTGTCTTCTTCCAGATCGGGACTGGTGAGGATCTCCTTTCGAGGCTGACGTTCGTAACCCCGCACGCCTGGTTCATGAGAGGACTCGGTGAGCTCGCCGGAGGCGCCGACTGGACGGCAGCGCTCCCCGCGGCGGGCGCGCTGGGGCTGTTCGCCCTCGTTACGGGTGCGATCGGGTGGGTCCTCGTCAACCGGAGGCTCGAGTCTTGAAGGCACTGGCGATCGGGATGGCAAATGTCCGCAGGATGCTTCGCGAGCGTTCCAACATCTTCTTCGTCTTCATCTTTCCCATCGCGATCATCTTCCTGATAGGTGCTCAATTCGGAGGCGGAGTCGATCCCGCGATCGGAATCCATGCCGACGACGACGGGGAC
>JAWWBL010000112.1:0-5301 GCA_033720975.1 Acidimicrobiia bacterium
GCAGTCTTGGCCAGGCCGCGAAGGATCTTTGGTGCCGGGAGCTGGCCGCCGGGGAAGATGTACTGCTGGATGAAGTCAGCCCTGGACCGGTAACGCTCCCACTCCGAGTCGGCGATGGTGATTATCTGCATCGCCACCCTTCCGCCCGGCCGGATGTAGCGCGACATGGCGGAGAACAGATCGGGCCACTGGGACTCGTCGACCGATTCGATCATCTCGATAGAGACGACGGCATCGAATTGGGCATTGACATCTCGGAAGTCCTGGACTCTCACCTCAACACTTTCTTCGAGCCCGGAGTCGCGAACGGCTCGCTCTGCGTAGGCGGCCTGTTCTCGGGACAGTGTGATGCCCACCACCTCACACCCGAGTTCCCCGGCGGCGAATCGTGCAAAACCACCAAATCCACATCCGATCTCGAGGACCCTCATCCCGGGTCGAAGGCCTGCGGCCGCAGCCACGGTCTCGTACTTGTGACGCTGTGCCTCATCGAGGCCCTGGTCCGGTGTGCGAAATCGAGCCGATGAATAGGTCATTGTCTCGTCGAGCCAGGCCTCGTAGAAGTCGTTACCGAGGTTGTAGTGATCGTTCATCGACCGGACCCTTCGATGACGCCGCTCAGGAATGATCCGCTGAAAGAGCTTTCGCAAAGGAACAGTCCACCGGGCGAGGGGATGCTCGAACCACGCCTCTTGGTTAGCGACTCCCCAGGCGAGCAGGTCGGAAAGGTCGGTGGTCTCTACGACTCCGGACATATAAGCCTCGGCGAATCCGATCAGACCCTCTCTGAGAATCTGACCGACCGCCGAATAGGACCGGATTTCCAGGTCGGCTCGCGGTGATCCGGTGCCGATGGTGGTTTGTTCTCCGCTGGGAAGGGCAAGGCTCAACGTGCCGTTGGGAGCCATCTTTGCCAGGACTCCAACTCCCGCCCGTTCGTGCCACTTCATGTAGCGATTCTCGCGTCTTCGACGATGGTCGTCGGTTCAGATGCCGGCTCGGGTCGCCTGTGGAACCGGGCTCCTTTGAACCAGAGCCGTAGCGCCTGCAAATGAATCATCGTGATGACTTTGACAGTCAGCAGGGGGTGTGTCACGAGCATCTTGAGCAGACGGCGGTCGGTGAGGCTCTCCCGTCGCAACGTCATTCCGGCACGCATCACGACCTGTTCGGACTCCTGAACCGCAATGGCAACGGAGAGCTGGTCACCGGGTTCGGTCAGGGAGAAGCCGTAGCTCTGGTCCATCCCGTTGAAAGGTGAGACGTGCATGGCCTTGTCGGTGCCATGACGCAGGCTCAGTCTCGACACGGGCACCACATAGGCGTGGCGGTCACCAAACGTGTTCCTCACCTCGTGGATGAACCCGCGTAGATCCTCGTCAGGGCCATAGCAATACCAGATCGACAAGGGATTGAAGGCGTATCCGAGGATCCTGGGCATGGCCAGCAGCTTGATCGATCCACCCTCCAATTCCACCCCGGCTTCTGCGAGCAGATCCTCGGCCCATCGTCTCAGGCTGGTGCCATCTGCCGCGCCGTGGTCCTGGGGGTGGAACGAGAAGAGGTTGAAGCGCTCTACCGAGAACCAGCGGAGGCGTTGGTCCATTTCTCCAAGCCGGTCGATGTCGAAGAGGCCGTAGAAGACCCGGTATCGGAACCGATGTCGGAAGGGTCGCAGACGTGTGTGGGTGACTGTGCCCGAATAGAGGTAGGAGTGTCTGTTCACAGGCTGACCCCTCGCGTCGCGACGGCCGGCGCTGAGCTGACCGGCGCAAAGGTCCCTTGCCAGGGCGCGGGAGCCCCCAGGCCGGCTGCCACGTTTAGACCCGACTGAAGCCCATCCTCATGAAAGCCGTATCCCAGATATGCACCGGCAAACCATGTGCGATTCATCCCCTGAATCGAGGCTATCTCCTTTTGGGCCCGGACAGAGTCGACGCCGAATCGGGGATGGGCATATGAGAAGCTGGCGTGGACGAGCGACGGCCTTGGCTCGAAGAGGGGATTGAGGGAAACGAAGAACGGAACGTTCGTGTCGAGGTTCTGGAGCCTATTCATCCAGTAGGTGACCGAGGCTACGGGCCTGTCTTCGAGGTCCGAGGACGCCATGGCATTCCAGCTCGACCAGACCCACTTGCGTGTTGGCATCAGCCTCGTGTCGGAATGAAGAACGGCGACGTTCTCCTGGTACGGGATCGCCGATAGGAGGCGGCGCTCCTGGCCTGTAGCACCCGGGCCCAGCAGCCTGAGCGCCTGATCGGAGTGAGTGGCGATGATGACTTGGTCGAAGGGAGTGTGACCCCTTGGTGTCGAGACGATGACCCCGTCTTCGCTCCGGGCGATGTTGGTCACCGGTGATCGGACCTGTATGCGGTCGGCAAATCCGGCCGTCAGGAGCTTGACGTAGTTCCGGGACCCTCCGGCCACCGTGCGCCAGGCCGGGCGGCCCACGATCTCGATGAGGCCGTGATTGGCGAGGAAGCGGAGGATGGAGCGGGCGGGGTAGCGGCTCATCTCCTCGTGTCCCGTGGACCAGATCGCGCCGGTCATCGGATACAGGTAGTCGTCCCTGAATCCTTCGGAGAACCGGTGACGTTCCAGGAACTGACCGAGGGTCTCTCCGTCCAGCGGCTCGAGATCCAAGCCCTCTTTCCGAAAGCGGTTGATGTCCTGGAGCATGCGGAGAAACCGAGGCCGTGCAAGGTTTGAGGGTCGGGCGAGCACACCTTTCAGGTTTGCCCCGTACTCCCGGCGCCCGTCGACCGAGAGGGAGAACGACATGTCGCTGGGCTCGGTCCGCACCCCGAGGGTGGCAAAGAGTCGGGTCAGGTTGGGATAGGTCACCTCGTTGTAGACGATGAAACCGGTGTCGACGCTGGTGACTCCGCTGCGGGTCATAACGTCGACAGTGTTCGAGTGTCCCCCGATGCGATCGTCGGCTTCGTAGACGGTTATGTCGTGCGTGTCCTGTAGTGCCCAGGCCGCTCCCAAGCCGGCGATCCCGGAGCCCACGATTGCGATTCTTTGCCTCATGTCTCTTGTTCGGAGCCGAAGGTGGTGTCGGATGAGTCGCAAAACGCCGAGGCTGAGACGAGGTCAGGCCGCGAGGGTGCCTCCGAAGACCTGCCAGGCAAGGGCTGACTTGGCCAGGAGGCTCAACAGCACGTAGGTGCTCTCGCCGAAGCGGTAGTCGGCCCAGCGGCCGACCTTTCGGTACTGGAGCACCATGACCACCGCAAAGACGTTGAAGAAGGCGAACAGCGAGAAGAAGATCGCGTATACGAACCCGGGGGGGCTGGCGTCGACGCCAGGTGCCACGAGGTAGATCCCGATAGCCACCCAGGGCACGGCACCTGCGATGACCCCGAACCAGTAGGCGGTCCAACTGACGTCTTTGCCCGGCTGTTCGTACTTCTCCTGGAGGAGTCCGAACAGGATCATGGAGGCGTTGACTCCGGCGAGTGCCAATAGGGCAGCGATGTCGGCGATCCCCACGAGCATGGCGATGAGTACGACCATCACCGACGAGGACAGCGAATACTCGATCCAGCGGGCGTAGTTCCTCTTGTTCCGGAGGTTCTTCTCGTACCAGCCGTAGACACCGGGTGCGCTGATTAACAGGTGGGCCGCGGCTGATAGGAAGAGGAAGACGGCCACGCCCCAAGCGATGCTGATGTCGGCAATCGGGGTGACACGCGGCTCGGCCACACCTGGCGGGCCGTCCATGAAGGTCCCGATCACCGGGAGGGTGAAGTCGTTGGCGAGAGCGAGGACCACAAAACCCTGGGCGGCGTGGAGCAAACCCATGATCACGTTGTAGGCACGAAGCCGCCCGCTGCGTTGTTCTCTCGTATTGAGAGCGTTGTCTTTGGAGCTCATGCGCTATCTACGGAGCAGGAGCCAGCTGCGGATGGGTTTCATCTCTCGTCAACTTCTCGGGTGCGGTGCAAGATGGCTCCAGCTGTGTCAAAACCGGCGGCTTCCAAAGCCCCATGTAGTGCATCGACGACGAGATGCGACGGCAGACCGTAAGCCCCCAACGATGCTCGCTGCCACTCCAGTGCCTCGGCGGTCACACGGTCGTCTCCGGTGAGCAATGAGCCTTCGATGGCTCCGAGCAGAATTCTCAGCTCGTCCCTCAGCCTGGGAGCGGTGGCGTCTGTTAGCCGGCCGTCGGCATCGGCGAGCACCGAGGAACGGGACGCCTTCAGCTCCTGGAGTTCCTCTGGAAAGTCCGCCCCCCTTCTGATCTCAGGACGATCGCCGCCAACCCATGATTCGATCACCGCGTGGGTCTCGTGCAGGGTCGGCACCCAAGCGTCGGCGCCGACTGGCTCGGCCCACTCACCCTCGGCTCCGAAGGCTTTCCCGCCGACGACCACCGGCACGTCCAGCTCGTGAGCCGAAGCGACCATGGCATGAGCACCCAGCAAGTGCGAGGTCATGGCAGCCGACAGGACAACCGCAGCGGGAGTCTCAGCCTCGATCATCGCCTTGAAGTCCGCAGCCGGAACATCGGCTCCCAGGAACCTGGTCCGCATCCCCATGTAGATGAGGTGGGCGCTGACTGCCCGCGCCGGTAGGGAGTGGGCGTCCCCTTCCGCCGTGGTGACCACGACCAACGGCCCGTCCGCGGGCTGGTCGAACATCCCGGTGAGCAGGGAGATGACGGTCTCGATCGCCGCGGTGACTGTGTGCTCCTCGGCTACCAAGTAGTCACCCTGGGCCCACCGCTGACCCACCGATCGTTCAGTCGGGATCAGGTAGTCGAAGAGGACCGACTCGAACGGGACCCCATTGTCCATCAGCTCCGAGGCGATTCGGTAGACGCCTCCGGCATCCCCATCGAGCGCAGTTGACGCCAGGGCCAGTTCCACGCTCTTGAAGTCGTCAGGATTCATCTCATCTGCGCCATCGGAGAGCCCGAGGCTAGTTCTGTCAGGCGAGACGACGATGCGCCAGGGCACCGGTCGGGTCTCATCCGGTGCGCCGCTCGGCGTCGAATAGGGGTCGATGAGGTACGTGAGATGAACGCGGCCATACCAAAAACGGGAACCGTAAGCTCATTGGTCCACTTGCCACCCATCCCGCATCTCGATCCCGAAGACGACCAGGCGCTTGCCTCGCGGGTCGCCGAGGGCGATCGCGACGCATTCGAGGTGGTCTTTCAGCGTTTCGGCGGCGCGGTGAGGTCGATGGCGATGCGGGTTCTGCGAGACGAAGGCCTCGCCGACGACGTCGTTCAGGAGGTGTTCGTCCGCTTCTGGAACGAGCCTGGTCGATTCGATCAGCGTCGAGGGA
>JAWWBL010000113.1:0-5244 GCA_033720975.1 Acidimicrobiia bacterium
GGAGTACCCGCCATTGCCGGAGTTTGGCGGGCCGTTGAATCTCGACTCGATCCTTGTCTCCGTGATCATTCGTCGAACGTACCAAACATCGGGTTCAACAAGGCTCGATGTGTAGTTTCGCCTGTGAGGAGGTGAGCGATAGACAACGAAATCGATGCCTTGATCCTGGCCGCGGAACGACGATGGTTGGACAATTGGGTCGCCGGACCGAGGCTGGAAGGCCGGCCGGTTCGTCGCGGAGAGCGCGCCCCTGACGTCGAGTTGACTGCCGAGGACGGCTCCAGGCGGGTTCTGAGCTCCCACTGGGGGGAGCGTCCGGCGCTTGTGATGCTGTGGCGTCATCTTGGATGCGGCTGTGGCGTGGAGCGGTTGGAGCGGCTCAAAGGCGAAGTGGCTCACTACGAGGCGGAAGGCTTGAACCCAGTCGTGGTTGCCCCCGGCGATATAGAACGTGTCGTGGCTTACAAGGAGCGGTATGGCCTTCCGGTGCCGGTCCTCGCCGATCCGCAGTATCAGACCCATCGCATATTCGGTCTCTCCCACTGGTCACGGGAGCAGGTTCTCTACGATCTGCCGGATGAGTATTGCGACCTGACGAGGGAGTCGGGGGAGGCTTACCAGACGGCCCGTCGCGAGATCGACCTTCATCTGGTCGACGATCCCTGGATGCAATCCGGCGAATTCGTGATCGACCCGAACGGCATCGTTCGTCTCGCCTACATGTACAACTACTGCGCCGACTATCCCGACCCCAGGGTCTTCACCACGGCCGCACGTCTGGCTAGGCCGCAGATGTGAAGACTCTTCTCCTGCTGCGCCATGGGAAGTCGGACTGGGATGCCGACTACCGCGGCGACCATCAACGGCCCCTGGCGTCCCGGGGGGTGAGATCGGCCCGAATGATGGGGAGTCTGATCGCCGCCATGGAACTGACCCCGGATCGCGTTCTCACCTCGACGGCACTCCGTGCCACCTCAACCGCTGCGCTCGCAGCGGAGGCCGGCGATTGGAGCGTCCCTGCCGAGCCCGAGGACGGCTTCTACGGGCAGGGACCGGAGGTGGTGCTCGATGTGGCGTCCCGCTCGGACGGGGATCGGTTGTTGCTGGTGGGGCACGAGCCAACCTGGTCGATGGTGGTGCGTCGGCTCACCGGGGCTTCTGTGCAGATGAAGACGGCGTCCCTGGCGGTCATCGAGTTGATGATCGACGAATGGTCCGACCTCCCTCACTCCCGGGGTGTGCTGACCCTTCTGATCCATCCCCGACGGTTCTTTGGGAGCGAGTGGGATCCCGGCTCTTGACTTCTGGCATCATCCCGCGATGACCTGGAAGCTCGACTGTGGCTCCTACACGCTGTTCGTGATCGAGGACGGCTACTACTGGAGGGACACCGCCGGGTACCACGACAGCTCCACTGACCACGACTGGCGGTTCCATCCCCGGAACGACCAGGGCCAGGTCCGTATGAACTTCGGCTGCTATCTCATAACAGACGGGGCGCGAACGATCATGCTCGACGCGGGGATTGGGGATCTTGCTGCTGGGCCGCAGGGGATGGTGGCGGGCTTGATGCCTGGGGCAGTGGACGCCTTGGGAATCGCTCGGGAGTCGGTGGAGACCGTTGTCTACAGCCACATGCACTACGACCACATCGGAGGCAGTCACCGCAACGGCGAGGTGGTGTTCCCCAACGCGCGGCATGTCTTCCACGAGAACGAATGGGCGTTTTGGAAGACGGCCGACACCGAGTTCGCCCAGGCAGCCCGCAAGATCATGGAGCCTCTTCTCGATCAGGACCGGGTCGACTTCATCGACTCCAATCTCGAAGTGCTCCCCGGTGTGACCGCGATCGAGTCGTTCGGGCACACTCCGGGCCACCTGACCATGACCATCCTCTCCAACGGCACACGGACCCTGCTCGGCGGTGACGTGAGCAACCACCCGTTTCAGGTCGAGCACCCCTATTGGAGCCTCCCGGTGGACAACGACCACGAGCTCGCCGGCTCGACCCGCGATCGGGTGTTCGAGGATCTCCGGTCCAGCGGTGGCACCTTCGTGGCCGGCCACTACCCGATGCCCGGGATCGGGAACATCGTCACTGACGACGGTGTCAGGGTCTTCCAGCCGCGAAAAGTGCCCAAGGCGCCCTGATTTGGCGAGCAAGCTCGGCGCCCGTTTCGACAAGCTGTCGATCGCCGCCGGCATCTCGAACGTAGGTGACGGGGTCATGGGCGCGGCCTTTCCGCTGTTCGTAGCGTCACTGACCCGAGATCCCGTGCTCGTGGCGGCAGCGACATTCGTATCGCGCCTTCCCTGGTTCCTCTTCGCGCTCCTGTCGGGTGCCCTGGTCGATCGTCTCGATCGCAAGAAGGTCATGGTCGTGACCGACGTTCTTCGTGCCATAGGAATCGGCATTTTGGCCCTCGGTGTCTGGACCGGGGACGCAGGGCTGATCGCGGTTTATGTGATCGGCTTTGGGCTCGGGGTCGCCGAGACCTTCTTCGATACCTCCGCCGAAGCTCTCACCCCAAACCTGGTCGATGATTCCCAGCTACCCCAGGCCAATGGACGGCTTCAAGCGCTCGAGTTTGTGGGCGGATCACTCGCCGGGCCGCCCATTGGCGCGTTTCTGTTCGCATTGGCAGCTGCGCTTCCGTTTGTAGTCGATAGCTTCTCTTTCCTCGTCGCGGCCTTGCTAATTGCAGTCATCCCAGGAGGTTTCAAAACCGAGCGGAGCAGCGAGTCCACCATCTTGGAAGACATCAAGGAAGGGATCGGATGGCTTTGGCGTCAGAGAGTTCTGCGCTCACTCGTGGTCATGGCGGGTGTCATCAACCTGATCGCCTTCGGCGTACTCGCAATCTTCGTGTTATACGCCCAGGACATCCTCGGTGTCGACGAAGTCGGCTACGGCCTCCTGATCTCAGCTATTGGGCTCGGCGGCCTCGTCGGGGCATTTGTGTCGCCAAGAATTGTCAGATGGATCGGCCCGGGCAACACCCTGCGATCCGTCCTGGCGTTCTCGGGCATCCTGTCGCTGGCCTTTGTGATCGTGTCGTCCCCGTTGGTAGCGGGCGCGCTGATGTTGTTCTTCGGATTCGTCATCACCGGGTGGAATGTGGTCAGTGTGTCCCTCCGGCAGAGCCTCACTCCCGATGGGTTGAGGGCTCGGGTGGCCGGTTCTGCGAGGCTCCTCGCCTGGGGGACCCAGCCGCTGGGTGCGCTCATCGGGGGATTCCTCGGCGCCCTCAGCCTGAGAGCCCCATTTCTGGTCGGTGCCATCGTATGGCTGGGAATGCTCATTGTGACGAGGGGAATCACTTCCAACGAGAACATCGAGGCTGCTCGAAGGTCCGCACCCGTATGACCGAGCTTCGCAGGCTTCCTCTCAAGATTGCCGGAGTAATAGGCATCTTCAGTGCGGCATTTCACCTGGCGGTTCTGCTTGGAATCGGAGGGGCATCCGAGAGCGGTCTCGTAGTCGGTCTGATACTCCTCATGTTCCTCGCAGGCGTGCTCGCCTGGGTCGCCCCGGAGTCCTCAACCCACGGGCGCCGGATCGCAATGGTTGCGGCCGGCCTCTTCTTCCTCGTCGGGCTGCCCACAGAGTCCGTCTTCTTGTATGTGTTCCTCGTCGCGCTAGTCCTCTCGATTCTCGGGTTTGCCGGTGTGGAAAAACAGGAAATCAACGAATAGCCACGGTTGTTGACCAGTTTTGGAAAGAGGGGGGTTCACAAAACGGCTGGGATGCGTATATTGGGTACGCGGGGGTCGCTGCCCCCAAATACGCACCTAGTGCACCTGCGGAGGACTTTCGAAACATGGCTGCGACTGATACGCGCAAAGACAAGACCGATAAGCCCCGTCGCGTCCGGCTTCATTCCAAGCTGACGGACGAGCGCGGCCGGCTGACGACCGACCTCGTCTCCCAATACCTGACTGCCATTGGCGAGTACGACCTGCTGACCGCCGAGCAAGAGGTGGAGCTGGCCCAAAAGATCGAGGCCGGTGAGGAGGCTGCAGAGCGGCTCGAAGAGGGCGACTACTCCGGCAAACGCGAGGAAATGGAGTTGCGTCGCCTTGCCCGCCGCGGCGCCCAGGCCAAGGACGACTTCCTCACCGCCAACCTTCGGTTGGTGGTGGCCAACGCGCGCCGTTACGCCAACACGTCCGGCATCGACTTCCTCGACCTCATCCAGGAGGGGAACCTCGGCCTCATCCGTGCCGTCGAGAAGTTCGACTGGCGCAAGGGCTTCAAATTCTCCACGTACGCCACGTGGTGGATCCGACAGGCGATCACCAGGGCGATCGCCGACAAGTCGAGGACGGTCAGGATTCCCGTACACCTTCACGACACTCTTGCCGCGGTCCGCGCTGCTCAGGCCTCACTCAAAGCGGAGCTCGGTCGGGACCCGCGTCCCGAGGAGATCGCCGAGGAAGCTGGCGTCACGGCCGACAAGGTCGAATTGGCGTTGAGCGTTGCCGACACGGTCTCGCTCGAGCAGCCCATCGGTGAGGATGGAGCGCAGCTAGGCGATTTCATCGAGGACGAGGACGCGGCTGACCCGGTCCAGATGACCGAGGAAATGGATGTCGCCAATTCCCTTCGCGAGTCGATCGAGAGGCTTCCCGAACGGGAAGGGAGGATCCTCGCACTTCGGTACGGGTTCTACGACGGCGTGCCCCGCACTCTCGAGGAGATCGGCGACGAGTTCAACCTCACCAGAGAGCGCATTCGTCAGCTGGAGAAGCTTGCGCTTTGCCGTCTTCGTCACCCCTCCTTTGGCATCCGCGAGGCAGACCTGGTCTGAACCAAACCGACGATGTGCAACCGTCCCTTGGGGCATATAGCGTGCACGCGGTGAAACTGAGGGATCTCGTCGGGGAGGCTCCGTACCTGTGCGGGCCTGATACCACCGTCCGGGAGGCGGCATCGGCAATGGACCGCTCCGACCTGGGGTCTCTGGCTGTGGTCGAGGGGATGAACCTGATCGGTCTGGTTACCGAGCGTGACATCAGGCGATGCGTTGCTGACGGTGCCGATCTCGCCGCCACCACAGTCGCAGACGTCATGAGTGATGACCCGGACACCTTCGATCCGGATCTCGATGTTTGGGATGCGGCCTCGTGGATCGCAGAGTCGGGTTATCGCCATCTCCCCGTCGTCGATGACGACGGCGCCCTGCTCGGAGTCGTCTCGGTCCGGGACCTGCTCGTAGCTCTGGTCGACACCGTCTAGCCGAC
>JAWWBL010000114.1:0-5175 GCA_033720975.1 Acidimicrobiia bacterium
GTCGTCGCCCGGGGGCGAGCCCGTCCCCCCGCCGGTCGTTGTGACCTGTGGATCCGGCTGGCTGCCCTCCGGCGGTTCTCCTGTGCATGCGGTGAGCACCAGGCAGGTGACGATCAACGGGACGAGTCGCGTTCTCATTCGGCGATCCTATGCAGGACGGGTTTGCGCGTGCCCTCTCGAATCGGCAACAGCTCAGCCTTTCGTTCCAGCGGTGTAGAAATGTCTTATCCCGAGGTGGAGGCGAATTTTGAGAGCGTTCGTAACTGGTGGCTCCGGCTTCGTGGGCGGTCACCTCATTCGCCGCCTGGTGGCGGATGGCGCCGAAGTCGTGGCCCTAGCTCGTTCCGACGCCGCCGCAGATCGGGTCGAGGACCTGGGTGCTGTCTCGCATCGGGGGGATCTCTCCTCAGCAGGGCGGCTGGCCAAAGGTCTCGAGGGTGCCGCGGTCACGTTCCACTGCGCGGGAGTCGTGGGCAGCAACGTAGAGAAGGCGGAGGCTTGGAGGGTGAACGTCGAAGGGACCCGCAATGTCGTGAAGGCCGCTAGGGACGCCGGAGTGAGGCGTCTCGTCCACGTCTCCACGGAGTCGGTCCTCCACGATGGACGCCCCCTCGATGGCGTCGACGAGACGTATCCGATACCGACCAGAGGGCATCTCAGCCACTATGCCGCCAGCAAAGCCGAAGCCGAGAGGATTGTGTTGGCGGCCAACGGCGACGGGTTGGAGACGATTGCGATCAGGCCCAGACTGGTCTGGGGCCCCGAGGACGGGGCCTGGCTCCCCGGCCTGGTCGAAAAGGTCGATCTCGGTGTCTTCCGCTGGGTGGATGGTGGGTCTCACCTCGGGTCGACATGTCACGTCTACAACCTCGTCGAGGCCCTGGTGCTGGCAGCAAACTCCGGGAAACCAGGAGCCGTCTACTTCGTCACCGATGGCCCGCCCAGGACGTTTCGCGAGTTTGCAGGTGCCTATCTCGCCACGGCAGGCGTCGAGGTTGGTGAGGGGTCGGTGCCGGGCTGGCTAATGCGCGCTGTCGGTGCAACTCTCGAGACGGTTTGGCGGTTCCTCCCCACCAGGTCGTGGCCGCCGGTCAACAGAGTCGAGGCCTACATGGTCAGCCATCCGCAGGTGTTCGACGACACTTTGGCGCGGCGGGAACTCGGTTATCGACCCGTGATTTCCGTTGAAGAGGGGCTCGAGGAACTGGTCTCCGAAGCTGGCTAGATACACGTCCGAGGGATCCCACAACCAGGACTAGCGTGAAACGGATGAGGGTCGCCTTTGCCGCCGATGATCACAACGAGACGGTTGATGCGGTTCTTGCCGCCTTGAAGACCCGAGCCGATGTGGTGGAGCCCGCACAGACCACTGACTGGCCCGACATGTCTCGTGCGGTGGCCAAGGTGGTGGCAGCAGGCGAGGCCGAATACGGAATTCTGATGTGCTGGACCGGTACCGGCACCGCGATCGCCGCCAACAAGGTCGAAGGCATCCGTGCCGCTCAGGCATGGGAGCCCTGGATCGCCGAGAACGCCCGCCGCTGGAACGACGCAAACGTGCTGACGCTGAGCCTCAAACGGACGGCACCCGGCGTGGCGGTGGAGTGTGTCAACGCCTTCCTCGATGTCGATGCCCCTGATCCGGACGAGATCGAGGCGATCGACAAACTGTCCGGGATGTGAGCAGAACGTAGAACCCCAGCCTGACCCGTCACCGTGGTCACAGGGGTCGTAGCCTGCGACCTCATGGCCGGCACAGAACTCATCCTCGAGAACCTTCCCAGACTCCTACTCGAGGCGTCGCTGCTCCTGTCCGGGGCGGTCCTGGTGGGCCTGCTCACGAAGAGAATCCACATTCCGCTCACGGTGGTGCTTGCTCTCACCGGCATCCTGGTGGCCGAGTTCGGCGCGGACCTGACGATCACTTCGCTCATTTCCGGCGTGGGTTTCGAGAATCTGGTGCTGAACCTGTTCCTACCGGTGCTGATCTTTGAGGCTGCGCTCAACCTCGACACCCGGGAGTTCATGCTCAACCTGGTCCCCATCGGACTCTTGGCCACTGTCGCCCTTGCGATTTCGGCTGCCCTTGTTGGGTTCTCGATGAACCAATTCGCCGGAATCTCTCTCGCCGTCGCGCTTTTGTTCGGCGTGATCATCTCGGCAACCGACCCGGTGGTCGTTGTCTCCGTCTTCCGTGATCTTGGTGTTTCCAATCGCCTCCTCACCCTCGTCGAAGGCGAGAGCATGTTCAACGACGGAGTGGTGATCGTCCTCTCCCAGATCATGTTGCTGGCGGCGACAGGTACAACCGTGAGCGTTGTCGGTGGTCTGACCGAGTTCATCCGCGTTTTTGCGGGAGGCCTCATAATCGGAGGGGTGATCGGAGTGGCGGCAGTGCTGCTCCTACCCCTGCTATTCCGTCTTCCTGCAGCGGCGATGTCGATCGCCGTTGCCTACGGCAGTTTCGCTCTTGCCAACGCTCTGATCCCGTTGTCCGGCGTCATGGCGACCGTGGCCGCCGGAATAGTCGTCGGGAGCATGATCGAGAGCCGAGCCTCGATGGAGGTGCGGGAGATCCTCCGTGAGCTGTGGGATGCACTCTCTTTCGTGGCCGACGCGCTGCTCTTCCTATTCATCGGGCTTTCTCTCGACTTCTCGCTTCTCTCGAGAAACCTGGGCACGATTGCGATCGCAGCTGTCGCGGTCCTCATAGCCCGTCCCCTTGCGATCGTTCCCCTCGTCTGGTTCATGGAGCGCGCTCTGATGGTGCGCAGGGTGGGCAGGAGCAACTCGGCTGTTCTGGTCTGGGGTGGGCTGAGAGGTGGTGTGGCCCTGGCCCTTGCCTTGGCTCTGCCCACCGAACTGGCGCATCGAGAGACCATCGTCGCCGCGACCGCGGGGGTGGTGCTGGCGACGCTTCTCGTCAACGCGACAACGATTCGGGGCTTGGTCCAGTGGCTTGGGTTGGATCGACCCAGCAGGGCTGATCAATTCCTCACGGCCGCGGCTCAGTTGTTCACAATCCAGTCGACCCGGCAGAGGCTTGCCGAGTTTGGTGTCGAAGATGCCGTCCTCGATGCTCATCTGTCCGTCGCAGAGGTCGACTGCCTAGATCTGTTGAAACGCACCAATTTGAGCCCCGACGATCAGAGCCAGGTTTTGATAACCCGGGGTCTGATCATCGAGCGAGAGACGTATCAGAGCCTGAGCGATGCCGGTCTTCTACCGCCGATTGCCACGCGTTCTCTGATGTATGAGATCGACGACGAGATCGAAGAGGCCGAGCACGGAGCGGTGAGGGTGGAGGCAGCGCGGCGAGCCAACCTTCCCTGGTACGCCCGAGCCCATCGCAAACTGTTGGGCACGCTTCCCCCACCGTTCGGCGAGGATCTCACCGAAGTCGGGTACATCGAGATCAGCGCACGCCGGCTGGCCGCACAGCGCGCTGCCACCGAATTGGAGAGCTTCAAGTCTCTCCCCAGCATCGACCCCGAGCAGATCACAAAGGCAAAACGAACCTTCACCGAATGGGAGCGATCGGCGGCGTCGAGGCTCAAGGATCTGGAGGAGAGCAGCGACATCGAGCACATGGACCTTCACCGCCGGCAAGCACAAGCCCTAAGCCGTATCACTGTCCGTGACGTGCTCCGTGATCTGGTGGCCACCGGAGTGGTCTCTGAGGCTGTCGCCGAGACGGCGGGAGACCGGATAATCGCCGAGATCGAGCTCGCCTAAGTCTCCGACTGGGTCCTGAAGAACTTGAAGAAGCACCAGGTGGCCAGGGCGGTGAGCAGATGCCAGATGCCATGGGCCTGGATGAGCGAGTCAGGGTCGCACCAGGGGTGGCTGTCGTTGCCTGTCAGCCAGATCGCGTACGCCACGAAGAATGACGCCAGCCCGGCCCAGAACCACGGGAGGTAGCGACGCCGAGATCCTGGGGGAGTCGTGGCGAGGGCTCCGGGCACCCAAAAGAGGATCACCCACCAGAACTCACCTGGCGCGGCCAGCATCTCGAGCGGTGTGACCCCGAATACCAACGCCACCAAGAAGCCAACGAGCCCCGAGAGCAGGCGCATCGATGGCGACCAGAACCGGTAGAGCACCTCCGAAATGACCCACAGCCCGATCGACAAACCGAACAGGTCGAGCCCTATGCCCAGGTCTGAGCCGAGAAACCAGTAGCCCGCCGCATAGGCGACGACCACTGTCGCGTAGACAGCGAAGAAAGACCGTTCCTTCCAGCGGCCCAAGATGGCTGCGTTGAGCACCCAGGGGATCGTGATGTAGGCCACCATCGAGACGTTGTCGATCCAGGCACCGAAGAAGGTGTGGCTGCCGTGCATGACCATCGAACCCGGGCCCAGGAACACCGTTGCCGCGGCGTACAAGAGGGCGACGGGCTGGTTGCCGATGAACCGGTTGATCCGAGGCCGTCCCTCTCTGGTGTCGTTCGCCAGGATCAGGAACATCGCCAGCCCCGAGACGACGAAGCCCAGGTTGGCCAGAGTGTTCACCGGCTCCCGAATCAGTCCACCGGAGACTCGTTCACACCAGCGTGATATCTCCCCGATTGCCTGCTCGTTGGGTGCTGGGGTCCACCATCCGATCGCCCCGCCGAGGATGAACAGAGCCGCGAAAGCCAAGAGGGCGTACGCGGCAGCGCGTAACGGCCGAAGCTCGGGTTGCATCGCCGGGGATGGTAAAGATGTGGCCGTTCAGGGTCAGGATTCGACGACGTCGAGACTCAGACGCATCCCCAATTCGTAGTGGTCCATCAGTTCACCATCATCTCCCTGAGCGACGATGCGACAGCTCACCTGGAACATTCCCGGGTCGAGGTCGACCTCGAGGGCAGCGGTCTCACCGGGCTGGATCAGGTCCGTGGCGGCTATGACCCTTCCGTCGTTGGCAGTCACGACCATCGTGTGTGCCAGGTTGCCGGTGTTCGACGCTGTGAACGTGTTCACGTCGCTGACCACCCGAGAGGGTCCGGAGATCGAGCCGTCCGCAAGTTCGAACAGGGCCTCGTCTGTTGCCGGCTGGCAGGCGGAGATAAGCGCGACGAGTCCAAGGATGGTTGCGACGCGTCTCATCCAGCCCATGCCATCTCCTCACTGAACACCGCCGGAACGGCGATCTCGAACTCGGTTCCCTGCGGCGACGTGGTGACCCCAA
>JAWWBL010000115.1:0-5074 GCA_033720975.1 Acidimicrobiia bacterium
GCGACCTTCGGGTTATGAGCCCGACGAGCTACCAGACTGCTCCACCCCGCGTCGGTGGAGCTTCAATTGTAAGGCCGCGCGGATCGTAAGCAACCCCCGACGAGAGACTCGCCTACAGTCGGCTGATGGGCGAATTCGCAACCGTCCTCAACTGCATGGATGGCCGCGTCCAGCGTCAGGTTGCCGACTACCTGGCCAACTCGTTCGAGGCTCGCTACATCGACACGATCACCACGGCGGGCACCGTCCGCCATTTGGCTACCGACACGGACCAGACCATCACACTCCTCGCCAACCTGGCGGTCTCGCTGGACAAGCACGGATCATCTCAAATCGCGGTGGTGGCCCACCATGATTGTGCCGGCAACCCGATTGCTGACAACGCCCAAATCGAGCAGTTGGGAGAGGCAATTGGCAGGATTCGCGACAACTACCCCGAACTCGAAGTGATCGCCCTATGGGTCGACACCAACTGGGCAATCGAGCGTGTCGGGTAACACGCGCTCAAGCCACCATCCATACCCGCCAGAGTGCGGCCGGCTCCTCTAGCGGATTCCCGTGCACCACGAAGAAGTCAGCCGGGCCGCCCTCCTCTATACGACCGGCGTCGGGCTCGCGGAGAAGGTCACCACCGACGTGGGTTGCCGCACCGAGAGCTTCCCAGGGCTCGAGCCCGGCAGCGACCAGACACTCGATCTCCCAAGCCATCTGATTCGCCCTTAGCGATCCCCCACCAAAGTCGGTTCCCACCGCCATCCTGACACCTGCCTCCGCGGCGAGCTTCACGCTCTCGTAAGCAGCTTCCTTGCGGTCAGCGAGGGTGGCACGGGAGTCAGCATCGGTGAATCTCTCGATGTTGGTTGTCGACGCGAACGTCTCCCACGATGAGAGGACTCCCAGCGTTGGCACCAGGAACGTACCGCGCTTGGCCATCTCCGCGGCGAGGTCTGAGTCGAGGCGTGTTCCGTGCTCTACACAGTCCACACCACCCTGTACCGCAGCCCTGGCGCCGGGCAGGACTGTGGCATGGGCCGTGACCGTGAGGCCTCGGTCCCCGGCTGCCCGCACCGCCCTCTCGACCTCGTGGGCCGTCCATGGTGAAGTCTCCGGGTCGGGTCCGTCCAGGTAGAGCTTGATCAGGTCGGTGCCGTCGTCGGCCTGCTTTTCCACTGCGGCTACGAGCTCGTCTGCGTCGGCTGCTTCGACGTCGATCGTCGATGGGAGGATTCCGGCCTTGGCAATCCAGGTCCCGGCGGCACGAACATAAGGCCTATCGCGCCGTCCTGCCCAAGCATCTCTCACCCTGAGGGCCAGAGCCGCGCCATCGCGGGGTGGCGAACCGACGTCCCGGAACCACCGAGTTCCGGCCCGGAAGGCGATGTCACCGTTGTGCTCGGCAACCTCGAGGAGGTCATCAGTGGGATCATCGATGCGGGCGATCCAATGTGACCCCCCTGGAAGAACGGTGTGGCTATGCGCGTCGACCATCCCCGGCACGATCGTCGCGCCACCCGCGTCGATGACCCTCTCATCGGTGATCGGGGCCGGTGCTTCGTCGTCGTGACCTATCCAGGCGACCACGCCGGCGTCGAGCACAACTGTCTGATCGAGCTCAAGGTCGGGAACAGTGCCGTGAGCGATCGCGGCTTGTCTATAGGACGTGCGCATTCCCTGACCCTATTGCCGCTGACCAACTCGATGCCTTCGAGAGGCCGACGAGATTCAGTGTCTGTGGCTCGTCGAGGAACGGTGCCGGCGGGTGTCTAGCGGTAGCGCCAGACGATGCGACCCCTGGTGGGGTCGTAGGTAGAGACTTCAACGTCGACCTGGTCACCGGGCAGGACGCGTATGCCACGTCCGCGGCGCATCCGCCCGGACGGTTTGGCGAGCAGCTGGAACCCGCTCTCCAACTCGACCTCGAAAGTCGAGTCAGGGAGCATCTTCACCACGGTTCCCCGCATGCGTACGTATTCCTCGGTGTCTTTGGCCATCAGGTCTACAGGTTAGGGGAAGGGTGGACGCTGAGTGAAGGTCAGCCGATGAACAGGATCGAGGCGTCCGTTCCCTCCGAGATGAGTCGCTCCAACTCGCGGATCAGTCTCTCGGCCTCGTCGACCCAAGCCTGATAGTTGGCTAGATCGCCTCTCGACAGCGCCGCGTTGGCGTTGGCAAACGCCTCGCTTGCCTGGGCGATCAGCTGCTCCAGGGTCAGCGTGTCATCAGGTTGATCGGGGCCTCCCGAGCCATCGGACTCGCCAAATACCAGCTCGAGGGCGCCTTCGACCGTGTCGTCCCACTCCACTCGATCGCTGAACACAACGGCCACTCTCCTGAATTCGGGGAATGCGCCGTCCTCCTCCTCCAGGTAGATCGGCTGCAGATAGATCACGGAGTCCTCGATGGGCACAACCAGCAGATCGCCCTTGATGACGGTGGATCCCGCGCCGCGCCACAGGCTGAGCTGGGGAGAAATCTCCGCGTCCTGCTCTATCCGTTGACCGGCCTGTTCCGCCCCGAACACCAACTTGCCCTCAGGCATGCGGTAGTCGATCAACCTGCCGTACCGCCCCGGTGTCGAATCGGCTACGAGGAAGCCCACCATGTTGTCCTTGTCCCTCGGGTTGAACGGCTGGAGCAACAGATAGGAGAGGTCGTCCTCGCCGGGTAACTCGGTGAGCAGGTAGTACGGGAAGATCTGGTCGATCACCGCATTGGGGGAGCCAAGAGCCGGTCTGTCACCCCACAGAAGATCAGCTCCCGTTCGAACCGGATCGGCAGGGTCACCGGGGAAGGACCACTCGTCATTGCCCGAGAAGAGCTGGCTTTCCTCCACTACGTGGTATCGGAGGTAGATCTGACTCTGAAGCCGGAACAGGTCTTGGGGGTAACGCAAGTGGTTCTCGAGGCCCTCGGGCATCGAGTCGGCGCTCTGAAAAAGCCCCGGGTAGGTCTCCGCCCAGGCTCGAGCCAGAGGGTCGGATTCGTCAACCAAATAGAAGGTTACGTGCCCGTCGTAGGCGTCCACCACGGCCTTGACCGAGTTGCGTATGTAGTTCGTGCCCCGGGAAATCCCCGAGAAGATGGAGAGTCGGTTTTGACCCTCGACATCCACCGGCTGTGAATAGGGGTACCAGGAGGAGTGGGTGTACATGTCGATAACCCAGAGGATCCTTCCCCCGAGCACCACCGGATAGGGATCTGCGTCCGCCTCGAGGAATGGTGCAACTTCGTCGACTATCGCCCGCACGTTCCGCTCGACGAGCACCCGACTGTCCGGCCGGATCTCACCCGATATCAGGAGGTTCAGATCCCGGTAGCGGAATGCAAAAGCGATGCGCCTCCAGAAGCTGTTTATCTCCACACCCGCGCCGCCGTCGTACTCGTTGTACTGGGTTCCCTCGGCGAGAGGTATGTCGATTTCCTGAGGCTGAGACCCGGTCTTGACCACCACCGGCCGTCCCCGCTCGTATGTCTCTCCGAAGTAGACCCGCGGCTCGGTCAGCTCCAGTTGAGGATCGGCGGCCACTGGCGGCACGTCCTTGAGCAGGAAATTGGGCTGGCCATCGGGTTGGACCGAGTTGGCCTGGTTGACGACCGCCCCATTCCCGTGGGTATAGAACAAGACCCGGTTCTGCCAGTCGTCGGGGCGGTTCGACTCCTCGAGCTCTCGCACCGCGATCATCACCTGTTCCGGGCTGCCATTGGTCCGGTATCGATCGGTGTCGACCCGACTCAGCGCGTAGTACCGCTCGAGCTCCTGGAAGTGTTGGTAAGTCTTGGGGAGCACCGCGGTCGACCAAATGCGGAGGTTGTCGATGGTCTGCTGGTTCTCTACCAAGTCATCCGCCGTCAGAGCATCGGATGCCGCGAAGTTGCGAACCTCGATCTCGTCCAACTGCCAGGCGCCTCGGGTCATTGCAAGGTTGTTGGTGATGAACGGTGTCTCGCGTGCCAGCTCACGCGGTTCGACCTGGATCCGCTGGATCACGGCCGGGTAGATCGAGCCCGCTGCCACGGCGACCACGATCCAGGAGGCGATCGACACACCAGCGAGAATCCAGCCGCGGCGGAATATGTTCACTATGAAGAGCACCGCTGCGATAAGTGCGATTATCAGGAGCAGCCGCAGTGCGGGAAGGCGGGCGTTGATGTCGGTGAACCCAGGACCGAAGAACTTCTCCGAGTTGTTCGAGTACAACAGCTCGTACATGTCCAGCCGGTATGAGACCGCACGGACGATGGCCACGATCGCAAACATCGAGGACAGGTGGGCCTTGGCCCCAGACGCAGCCGAGAGCCGCCGCCCATCAAAGCGGATGCCGCCGTTCAAATAGTGGGCTATCGCCACCACGATCGTGGCGAGAACGAGCAAGTTGAACAGCCAGTCGACGGCTGTCTCCCACAGCGGAAGGGAGAAGAAGTAGAAGCCGAGGTCGAGACCGAATTGTGGGTCGCCCGTTCCGAAGACCTGCCGGTTCATGTACAGGAAGACCTCGTCTCGCCACGTGGACACGGCAAGGCCGAGAATCAGGGCAAGGGCGCCCGTGACGGCGAGCCGCACCTGGCGAACCCGAGGCTCTATCCACTCCCGGAAGCGCTCGATCAGCTCTTCCTCTTCGGTCAGGTCGAACGGCGCCCAGCGTGGAGAGAAGCGATCAACGAGCCGAAGGCTCAGCCATATGACGAAAAAGGAGAGCACCACGCCCGAAGCGCCCAGGACAATTGACAGGCCCCAGTTCTTGAGCCAAACGTTGCGATAGCCGATCGAGTCGAACCAGAGGAAGTCGGTCCAAATCGTGCCTGCAGCCGTGAGGAGAAGGTATATGGCCGCTATCACGGCCAGGATCAGGCGAATGGAACGTCGACCCCCAGCCGGGCGGTAGTTCGTCGGAATCCGGGTGAACATCCTGGGCGAGTCTACGGACGCCCGGGGGCAATCCGCTCGGGTTCGTCAGCCGACGGGTGCCTCGGTGGATATGGACTTCTCGATACCCTGCTCGAACGCGTCGATGGCGGCCTCTCTGATTCGTCTCTCCGCCTCATCGGTCCGCCAGATCCTATAAACCCGCGACGC
>JAWWBL010000116.1:0-5006 GCA_033720975.1 Acidimicrobiia bacterium
CTTCCCGGCCCGATAGTCATCGAAGGCCTGAATGATCTCTTCACGGGTGTTCATCACGAAAGGGCCATACCTGGCGACGGGCTCGTTCAGGGGCTCGGAGGAGCCGAGCATCGCCTCCAGCCCCTCCTCCCCGCCGATCAGGGTGATGCGACCCGCTCCTTGGTCGAAGAGGGCCATCTGGCCCCGGCTCACCTGCATGCGACCGGCTCCCGCCATCCCACCTCCCCGGAATACGTACAGGAACGCCTGGTGATCGGGCTCGATCTCCAGGGTCACCTCTTCCTCGGGATACACCTTTAGATGGAGGTAGTTGATGGGGAGGTAGGTGTCGGCAACCCCGTCCACTCCATGCGTGTGGCCCGATATGACCACTGCCGACCCACCGGCGAACTCCACCACCGGCATGTCCTCGGCGAGCAGGTCCTGGTAGCGGGGACGATTCCACTTGGCCTTTTTGGGGAGGTTGACCCAAAGCTGGAACCCATGGGCCCGTCCACCTGCCCTCATGATCTTGGCCGATGGCATCTCTGAGTGGACGATGCCGGCGCCGGCGGTCATCCATTGGACGTCGCCCGGAGTGATCAGCCCTTTGTTGCCCTGGCTGTCCTTGTGCTCGATCTCCCCGGCTAGGACATAGGTGACCGTTTCGAAGCCGCGATGAGGATGGTCAGGCGCACCCTTGGCGTCGCCGGGCGAGTTGTCCACCGGGCCCATCTCGTCGAGCAGCAGGAATGGGCCGATGTGGTCGATACGGGCGGTTGGGAAGGGCCGATGGACCAGAAATCCCGCCCCCTCGAGCGTGGTCACCGCGTCGACGCCGCCGACAGAGTTCCTCTCATTTCGAATGTTCGCATTCATCGGCTTGGTAAAGCCGGGCCATCGATCCGCTATTCCCGTTCGGCGGAGCGTCGGGATCCTGCGAAAATGAGGTGCTTGATGATCTATCTGGATCACGCGGCGACTACTCCCATGCGGCCTGGTGTATGGGAGTCCATGGCGCCATTCGCCTCAGACAAGTTTGGCAACTCGTCAGGTGTGCACGAGGTGTCGCGACGCGCCAAGAACGCCCTCGAGGAAGCGAGAGAGCAGATTGCCGGCGTGATCGGGGCCAAGCCGATGGAGGTGGTGTTCACCTCGGGGGGGACAGAATCGGACAATCTCGCTTTGAAGGGTGTCGTGCTCAACCGATCCCCTCGTAAGGGTGTGGTCACGGTTGCCACCGAGCACGATGCCATCCTGGAGTCTGTCTCCATGATCGACAGGATGGGCCTGCCGGTTTCGATCGTGGGAGTGGATCGGTCGGGGCTAGTCGACGAAGAAGAAATTCTCGATGCGATGGACCATTTCACGGCCGTTGTCTCGGTGATGCTGTTGAACAACGAAACGGGCGTGGTCCAGGACGTTCGCTCCATCGGAAAGTTGTTGCCCGAGGGAGTCCTGCTCCATACCGATGCGGTGCAGGCATTTGGGTCCATGGACATCGACGTCGACGATCTCGGCGTCGACCTCATGACCATCACCGGCCACAAGTTCGGCGGCCCGAAGGGGGCGGGGATCCTCTATGTGCGCGAGGGAACCCCACTCGAGCCGCTGATCCACGGTGGCGGTCAGGAGTTGGGCCGGCGATCCGGCACCCATGACGTCGCAGGAGCGGTCGGGCTCGCCACGGCGATGTCCCTGGCGGCTTCTGATCGCGACCGCTTCCGCCGGGATGTCGGGGCAATCCGCGACGACTTCGAGAAGAGGCTCCTTGCCGGCGTCGAGGGCGCAGTGGTCAATTCGCCCAGCGCGACTCGTTCACACCATCACCTCAACATCAGGTTTCCCGGAGTCCGCAACGAGACCCTGCTGCTCCGCATGGATCAGGAGGGCGTCGCGGCGTCGGCCGGCTCGGCGTGTCAATCGGGTGCTGCGACGGTATCCCACGTGTTGGAGTCGATGGGGCTGTCTCCGGCCGAGGCGAGAGAGAGCGTTCGCTTCAGCTTTGGCTGGTCATCGACGGCTGCGGAAGCGGCCGAGGCAGCGGAGATCGTCATCGATCTGGCAGGCCGGCTCCGATGAGAGCGCTCGTGGCGATGTCCGGTGGCGTCGATTCTTCTGTGGCTGCGGCGCTGATGAGGGACCGTGGCTTCGATGTCATCGGGGTGACCCTCAAGCTGTGGTCCGGCCCCAACGGTGAAGCTCCGACTGCCGGTTGCTGCACCGTCTCGGATGCGGAGGACGCCCGCCGCGTGGCGGCCGAGTTGGACATCCCGTATTACGTCCTCGATCACACCGACGACTTCAGGGACGGTGTCGTCGACCGTTTCGTAGCCGAGTACGCATCGGGCCGCACCCCCAACCCGTGCATCGAATGCAATCGCACCGTGAAGTTCGACCGACTCATGTCACGCCTCTTCGAATTCGACTGTGAAGTGCTCGTGACCGGGCATCACGCAAAGGTCGTGCGCAAAAATGGCTCCTACTCGCTCCTCCGGGGCGAGGATCGTGCCAAGGATCAGTCTTACGTGCTCTCCATGCTCTCTCAGGAGCATCTGTCGCGGACCCTTCTCCCGGTAGGCGAGATGACAAAGGCCAAGGTCCGCCAGATAGCTGCGGGTCTTGGCATGAGAACCGCGCACAAACCCGAGTCGATGGAAATCTGCTTCGTCGGCCAGGACGACTACCGCGGGTTCCTGCGTGACCACTCACCGGAGGTTTTCCAACCGGGAAGGATCGTCGGCATGGACGGCGCCGAGTTGGGAACCCACCGCGGGGTCGTCGGCTTCACCGTCGGTCAACGGCGTGGTCTGGGCCTCGGCGGTGGCGAGCCCCGTTTCGTGGTCAGAATCGAGCCCGAAACTGCAACGATCGTGCTTGGAAGCAGGGAGGATCTTCGAGTCGGGGAGGTCGAGTTGACACAGACCACCTGGACCTCATCCGATCCCGGAGAAGCTCGCGTGATGGCCCAATACCGGGCTCATGGCGAGCCCGTGCCAGCCACCCTGCGCGGGGATTCCCTGAGATTCGACGAGCCGCAGAAGGCTATTGCTCCTGGCCAGACCGTCGCTTTCTACAACGGCGACGAGGTGCTTGGCGGCGCCTTGATCTCGCGTCCGATTGTGTGACGCCCCGTCGTTAACGTCCTCATCGACATGCCCGAAGCCTCAGCGCGAATCGACCAACTACGCGACGAGATCCGCGGCCACAACTACCGCTACCACGTGCTCGACGACCCTGTGGTCTCCGATGCTCACTACGACGCGTTGGTAGCAGAGCTCAAGGAGCTGGAGAGCCGGCATCCCGAGCTGATCACACCCGACAGCCCGACACAAAGGGTCGGAGCCCCGGTCTCCGAGTTGTTCGCACCGGTTCGGCATCGGCGCCCCCTCTTCTCACTCGACAACGCCGAGACCCGGGAGGACCTCCAGGCGTGGGAACAGAGGATCGAGCGCGGTCTGGGAGTGGCCCCGGGCGGATATGTGTGCGAGATGAAGGTCGATGGCCTGGCAGTGGTGCTCACATACCGCGACGGCGCCCTGGTGACCGGTGCTACCAGGGGTGACGGCACCACGGGGGAGGACATCACCGCCAATCTGAGGACCATCTCCTCGATTCCTCTCCGCCTCATCGGGGAGTCCCCTCCCAGGGTGCTCGAAGTGAGGGGCGAGGTCTACATGCCGTACGGCGCATTCGAGGACCTCAACGAGGCTCAGCTCGAGGCAGGTCGTCCGGTGTTCGCCAACGCCCGCAACGCCGCGGCCGGATCGGTCCGGCAGAAGGACCCGTCGGTCACTGCCAGCCGCAACCTGGAGATATGGATCTATCAGCTTGGGCTCGTCGAGGGCGGCCCTTCATTCGACACTCACTGGGAGACGTTGGGGTATCTCCGGTCGCTGGGCCTGCGCACCAACCCGGCGAGCCGCCGTGTCGACTCGATCGACGAGGTCTTCTCCTACGTCGAGGAGGCAGAGAAGAGCCGCCATGACATGGGTTATCAGACCGACGGCGTCGTGATAAAGGTGGACTCACTGTCCGAGCAAGACTCCCTCGGGTTCACCGCAAAGGCCCCTCGATGGGCGATCGCCTACAAGTTCCCACCGGAAGAGCAGGTGACGAAGCTGAAGGACATCTGGATCAACATCGGGCGAACCGGGGCAGCCACGCCCTTTGCCGTTCTCGACCCGGTGTTCGTCGGAGGTGCCATGGTGGGCATGGCCACTCTCCACAACCAGGACCAGGTAGCGCTGAAGGACCTTCGCATCGGAGACCAGGTGATCGTTCGTCGCGCCGGGGACGTGATTCCAGAGGTCGTGGGCCCTGTCGTGTCGGTGCGGACCGGCAAAGAGAAGAAGTGGCGGATGCCGAAACTATGCCCGTTTTGCGGGCATGACATCGTCAGACTGGAGGGTGAGTCGGTCGCCAGGTGCACCGGTGGTTTCGAGTGCCCGTCTCGCGTCAGAGAGTGGCTGTTTCACTTCGCGAGCCGAGGAGGCATGGACATAGAGCACCTTGGCTACAAAACCATCGATCTACTTCTGAATGAGGGATTGATCTCCGACCCCGCCGACATTTTCACATTCGATGTTGATGGGCTAGTTGATTACGAAGGTTGGGGTGAGATCTCGGTCGAGAATCTCAGGTCGGCAATCGAGTCGGCAAAGGACCGCCCGGTCGCCAGGCTCTTGACTGCACTCGGGATCCGGCACGTCGGCGGGACGGTGGCGCGCACGCTTGTCAGGCACTTTGGTGGGCTCCCCGCCCTGATGGCGGCGTCGGAGGAGGAGATTTCCGCCGTTGAGGGGATTGGCCCGGTGATTGCCGCCGAGGTTCGTGACTGGTCGACCGATCAGGCCAATATCCGCCTGATCGAAAAGCTGGGCCGGGCGGGGGTGCGCCTTGTCGACGAACCGGAGGACACCGGCACACCCGACTTGTTGGCCGGGGCGACCTTCGTGGTGTCAGGGAGCTTGGATGGCTTCACACGGGAGGAGGCAGCGGCCGCTATCGAGGCTCGCGGCGGCAAG
>JAWWBL010000117.1:0-4903 GCA_033720975.1 Acidimicrobiia bacterium
CATGTCGGCGATCCCCTGTTGAACCTGACCGGAGAGCCGGGCTAGCGCCCTCCTCTCGGCTGACTTCTTCCGGAAACCCGAGATCGCAAGGTTCGCCACAACGCGTCTCACCCATGCACCAGGTTTGTCGTAGCCGCCAATGCGGTCCCACCTCTCATGGGCCTTGATAAATGCCTCCTGCGCCAGATCCTCCGCGCCCAGCCGGCTACCGGAGAGGGCAAACGCAAGACCGACGACGTCCCTGAACTCGTTCCGATAGAAGCTCTCGAACGTCTCATACCTGACGGTCAACTCCTCCTCCCGGGAGAAAGGCTCTGGCTTCGTTTCCGCTGTCACGACATCACACGAATCGGCAGGTCTGAGGGTTTACCTGAGCATTGGTAAACCTGAAGGCGCCTTGGTGCGTGTGACATGCGTGGAGGGCTCGGGAGGCCTGGCTACCAGGCAAGGAGTGACTGATGCGTAGATGGTTCGCACTGCTCATTGGGATGGCAGTGATCGCGCTCGCCGGAACTGCCTTGGCGTTGGGAGGTCTCATCGAGTCCGAACCGACCGCCGAGGCTAAGACAACTACGACGTTGGACAAGGAACAGCCCATCGAGGCCAACGAGATCGAGCCGATCCCGGAGGTGGAGCCGGCCAAGGACGAGCTTCCAAAGGAGGAGCTTCCCAAGGAGGAGCTTCCCAAGGAGGAGCTTCCCAAGGAGGAGCCTGCGGATGAGACACCGCCGGAGATCGTGATCCTCCACCCAGAGGACGGCCAGGTGTTCGAAAGACGCGAGGTCGCCTTTGAGGGTGAGGTCGAGCCGGGCGCCAGGGTGTTTGCCGGTGACTACGAGGCCGACGTCTCCGACGAGGGCGCATGGCGCATTGTCCTGTGGCTGGAGAAGGGTGAGCACAAGGTGACCATCAAGGCCATCGATGCCGCGGGAAACGTGGGTAGTGACTCCGTGACCGTGGTCTACCACCCGCCCCAAGAAGAGCCGAAGGAAGAGGAGCCCAAGGAAGAGCCTGCCGAATGGAAGTTCTCAGCCCAGCAGGTCTACGGCTCATGCGGGGAGACACCTCCGTACGATGTCTTCCACGGGACCGGCAAGCCGGGCACTCTCATCTACATCGAGTCTGAGTTCGGTGGTGGGGTGGCCGAAGTTGGTGAGAAAGGTGGATGGGAGATCAAGGTGATCTTCGAGTCGGCCCCGGTCGGTAAGGCTTTCGCCGTGTACGTGACCGATCAATTCGGTAACAAGAAGGTGTTCGAATTCGTGCACACCGAAGGCGACTCCTGATCCAAACCACAGAGCGATGAAGGGGCCCGAATCGGGCCCCTTCGCTATTGGTAGGGGGGTGGCCCCGATGGTGGGCAAGTCTGCTGCTGACGTTCGCTTTCTCCGTTGCGCACCCGGTCAGTCGCGGTAGGTGAATTCGACTCTGTAATGGCGCGCTGCCCATATCCCCACCGCAACAAGCGCAGCTCCGGTCAGCCACGCTCCGATCACCGAGAGATCGGGTGCCCAGAGGCCGATGGCCAGCCCGACCAGCCACATCGCCCCTCCCAAGGGCAAGAAAACCCGCATCCCATAGAGATGGGAGAAGGGAAGGTAATGGGCACCCATCACGATCATGAAAGCCGGGAAGAACCAGTCGATGTTGTGTAAAGCAGCTGCTCCGGCAACCGGGATGCCCAGAACGCCCACCAACGGAATCGTGATCCCGGCCTCGCGCAAGGGGTTGGTGGACGGGATGACCCCAGGGTTGCCCAGCAGCCGTGACACCCCGGCTGTTATCGGGTAGATGAAGAACCCGCCGATCAGGAGAACGAGGATGCCCGCGGTCGGCGTGATGATCGTCCAGGCCGTTGCCGACGCTACCCAGGTGAGCCCGGCGTATATCTGACCGACGGACGCCGATCGATAGGCGTGTCGAATCTCCGACTGAGCTGCCTGTAGGCCGCGGTCGTCCACGTTTCCCATGCTACGGACGGGTTGCTGGCCGCCCGAATGTGAGCGCGTCCAGGAGATCGGGCTCCGGCGAGTTGGCCAGCGGTTGCTCCGCGGTGACGCCGAGTGACTCGATGAGGGTCGCAAAGAATGCTCGGACAGCCACTGCCAACACGACATCGAAGATATCTCGATCGGAGAGCCCGTGGTCGCGCAATGCGTCAACGTCGCCCTGCTTCACCGACAACGAATCGCAGCCCCTCACTGAAAGTGGGAAAAAACCACGAATAGTGCGAAATACCCCTTTCCCCCGGGTGATCAAAGGACTAGTTTCAACCTCGTCTTCGACGAGAGGTTTTAGACGTGCGTAAGTCGCTGGTCCCGGTAGCTGCACTGGCCCTTGCACTGGCCTCGATTCCAGCTGTGGCCGCGCCTGAGTTGGAGGATGTCATCGTCGTCCTTCGCCCGACGAACGGGCCAGTCCACGAGGTTGCCTCCAATATCGCCGACGCGCACGGTGGTTCCGTGGGCCACATTTACACCACCGCGCTCCAGGGCTTCACCGTGAGGCTGCCGGCTAATGCCGTTGCGGCTCTCAGCAATAACCCTCAGGTGGCGTACGTGGAGCCAAACCAAGAGGTCTATGCGCTGAGCACGCAGGTCGAGCCGACCGGGATCGATCGTATGGAGGCGGACCTCAATCCTCCGACTGTTCCGATGGACACGGTGGAAGTCGCAGTCCTCGATACCGGAACCTATCTCGCTGACAAGCCAGGCGGCGGAGTGCGTCCTCATCTGGATCTAAACGTTCAGTGGGTCAGCGATTGCACCGGTGCCATTTTCTACCCGATGTTTGGCGGTTGCTCCGCGCAGGGCGACTTCCATGACAGACACGGCCACGGAACCCACGTGGCGGGAATCATTGGCGCCTATGACAACGACTTCGGGTCCGTTGGCGCTGCCCCGGGCGTCGTGCTCTGGTCATTCAAAGTCCTCGGAGACGACGGCACCGGGTACCTGGGAAGCATCCTCGCCGGTGTCGATGGGGTGACCCTCAATGCCGACAAGATCGATATCGGAAACATGAGTCTTGGCTTTGCCGGGGAGTCACAAGCGCTTGACGACGCCATCGCCAACTCCACCGACGCGGGCGTGCTTTGGGTCGTGGCCGCCGGCAACGATGGAATGGATGCCAACGGATTTGCACCGGCCTACATCGATGATGCCTTCACTGTCTCCGCGCTCGCCGACTTCGACGGTCTACCCGGCGGTCTCGGCTCCCCGACCTGTCGCGTCGACCAGGACGACACCCTCGCCGATTTCTCCAACTACGGGTCCGCTGTCGACATTGCCGCACCCGGTGTCTGTATCTATTCGACAGATCTCAACGACGGATACAGCGTCAAGAGCGGAACCAGCATGGCGGCTCCCTACGTCGCCGGTGTCGCTGCTAGATATATCGCGGAGACCGGACACCCGACCAACAACCGCGCCGACGTGAACTCAATCAAGGCGGCGCTTCTCGGTGACGCGATTCCCCAGGCTTCTGCGTGCGGGTTCCAGGATGTCGACTCTTTCCCCGAGCCGCTGCTGTTTGTCAACGGCCCTGCCTTTGGTGGTGATGGGACCTGCGAGGGTGGAGGGACGCCGCCCCCGCCACCTCCGCCGAACAATCCGCCTACTGCGTCGTTCACCGCTTCGTGCACCGACCTGACCTGCTCGTTCAACAACACCTCGACCGACCCTGATGCCGGTGATGTGCTGACATATGAGTGGGACTTTGGGGATGGTTCGCCGACCAGTTCCTCTGAGAATCCGAGTCACACCTATGCGGCTGGCGGCACCTACACGGTGACGTTGACTGCGACGGACACCTCGCTGGCTTCGGACACGGCAACCGACACCGTCAACCCGACCGACCCCGCTCCGTCGACCGATGTCGTTGCTGCGGCCAACGCCATCTTCGTCAATGGGCGGGACGCCGAGTTCCGAGGCACGATCATGGATGGTGACGGGAACATCGTTGGGGGCGCCACCGTGACTGGGGAGTGGACCTACGTGCACAACGGCAGGACCAAGACAACCACCCAGACTGGGGAGAGTCAGTCGACGCCGCTCGATCCGTCGATCCCCCTCGAGAATCTTGCGATCGCGAAGAAGTTCCCACCCGGGGCGGGTGTGACCAGCTTCTGTGTGACCGACGTCAGCGCTACGGGATACACCTTCGTCCCCGGACCAACGAACTGCACCACGCTGGTCATCATCAGCTCGTCCAGTACTAGACCCGGGGCGCGACTGGCGTAGCGGTGCGCTAGCCGCCCAGGTGGTGAAGCAAGAACCCGTACACGTCTGCTGCCTCGTCGATCAGCTTCGAGGTGGGCTTGCCCAAACCATGCCCGGCTCGGGTCTCGATCCTCTCCAGGATCGGGTTCTCGGACCGTCCGCCGGCGGCGTATTGCAGCTCTGCTATCAGCTTGTGTGAGTGCATCGGGACCACCCGGTCATCGGTCTCCGCGGTCAGAACCAGAAGAGGCGGATAAACCACTCCCGGCTCCACGTTGTGGAGCGGCGAATATCCGGACAGATACTTGAACGCATCTGGATCCTTCTCGGCGTCACCGTATTCGACGGTCCAGAACCGCCCAGCCGTGAAATGCTGATAGCGGTACATGTCCGTGACAGGGACGTGGGAGATGACCGCCCCAAAGAGATCGGGGCGTTGCTGCATGGCGACAGCCGTGAGCAGACCCCCGTTGGAACCACCCCTGATGCCCAATTGACCGGGCGTGGTCACGCCGATTTGGATGAGATGTTCGGCGCAGGCGTAGAAGTCGTCGAAGCCCTGTTGCTTGTTGCCAAGCATGCCTTGCTGGTGCCACTCCTCGCCATGCTCGGTGCCACCCCGGAGGTTGGTGACCACCACAACCCCGCCCTCCTCCATCCAGGCGATCCGGGACGGGGAGTAG
>JAWWBL010000118.1:0-4798 GCA_033720975.1 Acidimicrobiia bacterium
ATCGATTTCCTCAACCTCCAACAAGGTGCGGCAATCGACGACCGCGACGAGGACAAGGCCTTCGCGAAGGGAGTCCGGCTGGGACGTGGGTGGCGCAGAGCCGGGGTCGATGGTCACGGTCGAAGAACCGGCGACAGGGATGTCCTCGCCGCCCGAGAACACCGCGGCGAGTATCCCAAAGAAGACAAGGATTCCGCCAAAGGCAGATTCGAGGGGGTGGGTGCGGATCCACTCCTTGACCGTGCTCCACTGCATGCTCCGCGGGACACTATCCAATGGCCTTCGTGCTTGACCCAATATTCGAGGGCCACTTTCCTCGCCCGGGCTAGCCGATGCCTATCGGCGTAACAGCAATTGGTCGACCGGCGCGAAGTCGTCGGTGAGGACCGCCGCCCCGTCGATAAAACGATCGAGCTGAACACCGGTTATGCCTATCTCGGTGCCACCTCGACCTCCGATTACCCCGTGGATCGCCTCGATATCGATGGGGCCGTCCGAAGCGACCAGGATGTAATTGCCGCCCCCATCACCGTGGATGTAACCGGGCGGGGCGAACAAGGCGACATGGTCAAAGACCTCCCGGAGGGTTGCCGCTTCGGATCTCACGAAGTGCCTTCCTCCGTAGTCGATCACATTCATGATGTAGACGCCGTCGTCGGTGAGGATCTCTTCGATCTGAACTATGAACTCCCTCGTGGTCAGGTGCCAGGGGACGGTGGCGCCACTGAAGGCGTCCCCCACCACAACGTCGGCGGCGCCTGCGGAGAGACCCCGGATCGAAATGCGAGCGTCGTCGGCGATCACGTCGATGTTGGGATCGAGGCCGAGCTCGCTCCGGCCGATCTCCACGAGATCATCGTCGATCTCGAGCACGATGTTCTGGCTGCCCGGGCGGGTCGCCTCGACATAGCCGGGCATCGTGAAGCCACCGCCGCCGATCGACACCATGTTCAGCGAGCCGGCGGGCGCCTCGGTCTCCAGCACGTCGGCAATCAGCTTGATGTATCGAAAGTGGAGGTAGGTCGGGTCCTCGATATCCACATAACTGTTGGGGAGCCGATCGAGATAGAGCGTGCGTCCCGACTCGCGGAACAAGTCAACCTCGATCACCGCACAGTGATATGCGGTCTCGTATTGGCACGGTGGGTCTCCGGCGAGCAGGGCGGCAGCCAGCAGGCCAGAAGCCCCCAATGCCAGCAGCGCCCAACGGATGCGAGTGATCGACAAGCCGGCGCCGAGCACGCCCAGCGCCACACCAAGGACGGTGATGATCGGTCTGGTGGGGAAGGCGGCAATCAGGAAGAAGCCGGTGATGAAGGTCCCGAATATGGCTCCCAACGTCCCAACCGCCGAGTAGGAGCCCACCACACTTCCGGTCCGCTCGAGCGTTGCCAGCTGGATCTTGACCACGACCGGGGGCACGGCTGACAAAAAGGCCGCGGGCACGAAGAACCCGACGGCCGCAGCAGTGACCACCGAGGTGATTGATCGCACCAGCGACGGTCCAATGGCATCCATGATCAAGGGCGCGGCCATAGCTGAGAGGCCTCCCAGGACGAATAATGGACCGAGTAACCGAGAGGGATCCATTCGGTCGGCGGCGCGACCTCCCAGCCAGGCGCCAACGGAGATCCCGGCGAGGATCACGCCGATGATTCCGGTGAACACCTCGAGGCTGACACCTATGTAAGGGGCGAGCAGTCGGGCCGCGAGGATCTCGATGACCAGAACTGACGCCGACGCGACGAAAACGAGGAGGCGCGCCAGCTGGGTGCTCACACCCGAAGAGTAAGGCGCAAACCCTTCAGAGTCTCACGGGTCGTAGACCAGCCTCCGGATGGTCACCGGGTCGGGACTGCGCCGGGAGCCGTGATTGAAGTAGAGGGCGCCGTCCGGGCCGACCGTGATGGCATTCGGTCGACCAAACGATGCCTCGGTGCCACGACCGTCCTTGTCGCCGAACTCGGCGTTGCCCGCAACCACTTCTACGGCCCCGGTGCCGAGGTCGTATCGGAAGATCACATACCTCCCCCGTCCGGTCACGAACAGGCCCCCGTCGTGGTACACCACATGCGACGTGGTGCCGACAAAGCGATGAATCTCGGTGACATTGCCGTCCTGGTCGATGGCAAACAAGCCACCGTCACGATGGTTGACTGCATACAGCGTGCCGTCAGGACCCATTGTGAGTCCGTTGGGCCCGTTGAAGGCGGGATGGCTCGCCCATTCCGAGACCGTCCCGTCAGGCTCGATCCGGTGGATGAGGTTCGAGTTGTAGGACTCCACGAACAGGGTTCCGTCTTCCAGAGCAACGATGCCGGTCGGGCCGAAGAGATTCGACGCAATCTCCTCTGGGTTCCCCTCCGAGTCCAACACGAAGACCTTGCCCGTTCCGTAACTCGACTGGTACAGCCTTCCGTCGGCCCCGAAGGTGATCATGGTGAGGCTGCCGAAATCCTCGGACTGGGAGAAGACCTCGAGGCTCCCCCCGGCGTCGATCCGGTAGACGGAGTTTCCGTCGTGTCCCGAGTAGCCGAAGTCGGACTGATAGATGACTCCCGCCTCATCGAGAGCAATGCCCCCGGTCCCGGCATCGATATGCGGGATGACCGTCTCCACAACCCAATCGTCAGAGACCGTGTAGCCGCCGGTCTCCAGCAGCCTCCCTAGGGCCGTCGATGGGGCGGTCGTGGTGGTCGGACTCGACGTAGTGGTGGTTGCCGGGGGAACCGTCGTCGTGGTGGTGGTCGTGCTAGTCGGCGTTGCGACGACCTGGTTGCCACTGCCGCAGCCGGCCAGTGCCAGGGCCAAGGCGGTCAGAATTGAGAGTGTGCGTGGCGACATTCCTGGTAATTTACTACGACCTCGTAGTAAATACCAATGAGCCGTAGAAACGACCAAAGGGTTCGAATCGGTCTGCTCTTTCAGATCTTTCGAACCCACGAGCTGACTGCCAAGTTGGTCACTCGAGCCCTCGAGACCACTGGCCTACGCGGCGACGACTACGCCGTCTACAGCTATCTGCTCCACGGTCCAATGACCCTCACGCAGCTGGCGGACGGTACCGGGATGCCTCTCACAACCGCCGCCGGCTACGTGAAGCGTTTCGAGGAGAAGGGCCACTTGGTGCGTCGACCCAACCCGGACGACGGACGCAGTCAGCTCCTCGAGCTGACCGGCAGCGCCCGCTCCTGGATCCTCGACGTTGCAAAGGTTTTCACCGCGACCGTCAGCCGTCTCGACGGGATAATGGAGTCAGAGGGCATCGACGTGGGGCAGCTGATGGCCACCCTCGAATTGGTTCAGGAAGTCATCGAACTCACGGTTGAGGAGGTGGACGCCGAGACCTGACCGCAGGGCGGTTCTCGACGGTTCATCGGGTTCTGATCAAGATCAGGTGATCCGCTGCCGACTCAGCGCCCCAGACCTCCCCGGGCCGACCGTGGATCTGACGCACGTTGCCCGGCTGGTGGGGCAGCGGGTAGGCATGAAAGACCTGTGTCGCTGGGTCGAAGCGGACGATCGAGTTGGAACCGAAATCGCTCAACCAAACGATGTCCGTCTCGTCCACGTAGACGGCATACGCGGCCGGGTCGTCGCCGGGCAGCCTCCATGTCTCCCACTCCCCCGCGTTCGGATCGTATCTGCTGACGTTGCCGCCGTTCCACTCGCTCACCCAAACGGACCCTCCCGAGTCCGCCCAGACCCGTCTCGCCCCCTGGCCGGGGGTTGGGGGCTGCAGAACAGTCACCGCGCCGTCGTCATCGAGTACCCCCACGTAAGAGCCTGCCAGGGAGGCATAGAAGATCGTTCCGTTGGGTGTAGACGTGATCCCATATGGCCCGCGCCCGCCTGGCGCGTCGAAAACCTCGACATCTCCGGTGAGAGGATTCAACGAGCCGTAGATCCCGTTCTGGCCGGTGAACCAGAGGATTCCTTGCTCGTCGAAGACGGCAGTGTTGAGATTGGCCGAACTGACGGGGAGGGGATAGACCGTCACCTCCTCGGTCGTTGGGTCGACACTGACGATCGCGTTCAGGCCGCCGTCGGTCACCCAAGGAGTCCCCTCCTCATCGACGATCACGCCGTGGGGCCGCGCGCCAGCACCGAGCGGAATGTGCCTGACCTCACCGGTCGCCGGGTTCAGCCAGCCCAGCTCGCCCGACCCCTGAGCCGTGTACCAGACCCCTCCGTCGATGGCCGGCGCAACATCGTGTGGCCTCGAGCCAGGAGGGACCGGAAACGCCTCGATCGCGAGTGCCCCCGGATCGAAGTAAGACGGAGCCGTAGTGGTCGAAACCACCAGCGTCGTCGGCGCCGAGGTGGTTGACGTCCCCTCCTCTACCGAAGTGGAACTGACTCCCGCGGAGGTCGACGTCGTTTGGACTACGACGGGGGCACAGGCCGAGAGGACAACGAACGCAAGCACCGATCGGCTCATCGCACGAAAGTCCCTCACGAGGTGGGAGTGTGCCCCGACGCGCCCAGTGCTCATCACCGTCACACGCCGATGTCCTCGTTCCACAGGTCGGGATCAGAGGCGGTGAAATCCTGCATCAGGCTGATGCACTCGGGATCATCGAGCACATCGACGCTCACTCCCCGGGACCGGACGTAGTCCTCTGGGCCTTTGAAGGTTCGGTTCTCCCCCACCACCACCCTCGGTATCCCGTACAGCAGAACGGCGCCGCTGCACATGTCGCAAGGGGACAGCGTGGAATACAAGGTGGATCTGCGATACTCAGAGCCGGGACGTCTCCCTGAGCTCTCCAGGCAATTCATCTCGGCGTGGTGAATC